>NZ_JANLOG010000119.1:0-4611 GCF_025466205.1 Pseudomonas sp. 13B_3.2_Bac1 | reverse complement strand
CCCGCTCCCACAGGGGGGGATTTGTATCAGGCAGAGATTTGTAGCAGCCAGTTTTTGAACGCAGTCATCGCTGCCGTCTCCGGCCGCGACTGCAAGCGCGTCAGCCAATAACTGCCGGTGGTGATTTCAATCGCAAACGGCTGGCGAATCACGTCCGCCGCCAGTTGCCGGGCGAACATCAGCGGCGGCGCCAAGGCCACCCCGCTGCCCTGCAGCGCCGCTTCCATCATCGCCAGCGACGAATCGAACACAATGCTCTGCGGCGGTGCCGCGTGGGTGGCCAGGCCTGCGGCGTGAAACCACTCCGGCCACTCATCGGTGCGATAGGAACGCAGCAAGCGTTGTTGCAGCAGATCGCCCGGGGTGTGCAGCTGCCGGGCAATTTCCGATACGCACAGTACCGATAGTGGAGCGTCGAGCAGACGCGTTGCCTCGATGCCATGCCACGCTCCGGCGCCAAAACGAATCGCGTAATCCAGCCCCTCAGCGGCGACGTCGACACGATTGTTGTTGGTCGACAGCCGCAAATCTATGAGCGGATGTTTCGCCTGGAAGTCTGCCAGTCGCGGCAGCAGCCAACCGACCGCAAAGGTTCCTACGGCGCCCACGGTCAACATTTCCCGATACTGACCGCCGGCCAGCCGCTCGAGCATCTGCGCGATATGATCGAACGACGTGGTCAACACCGGCAACAGGGTTTCCCCTTCACTGGTCAGCATCAGCCCACGGGGCAGGCGTTTGAACAGGGTGACATTGAGCTGCGCTTCAAGGCTTTTGACTTGATGGCTCACCGCCGCTTGGGTCACGCACAATTCCACAGCGGCGCGGGTAAAGCTCAGATGCCGCGCCGAGGCTTCGAACGCGCGCAGTGCATTGAGCGGCAGTTGAGGTCGAATCATGCCCAGTCCCAAATTTTTCTAATGGCTCATGCGAAATATCATCGTTTGTCGACGAGTGCCAGACTGCCTAAATTGTCGGCGCTGATCAGCTGCCCAACATTGCGATTGCCCGCAGTCTAGCGGGATAACACCCTCAACACTCATGGAGAGTGGTTCATTTATGTCATTCATCAATCCGAGCAAAGTCATTTCCTACAGCGCATTCGGCCTGTTTTTCGGCGCCGCAGCGTGCATGGCTGCCACGCCCAGCGACGAGCAACTGCAAGCCCTGGTGAACAAAGCCGTCACCCCGGTGATGCAGCAGCAGAACATCCCCGGCCTCGCTGTGGCCATCACCGTCAACGGCCAGCCGCATTACTTTAATTACGGCGTCGCCGCCAAGGATACCGGGCAGAAAGTCAGCGAAAACACCCTGTTCGAAATCGGCTCGGTGAGCAAAACCTTCGCCGCGACCCTGGCCGGCTACGCGCAGGCGACGGGTAAACTGGACCTGTCGACCAAGGCCAGCCAGATCTGGCCAGAACTCAAGGGCAGCGCCTTCGATGGCATCAGCGTGCTGCAACTGGGCACCTACAGCGCCGGCGGCCTGCCGCTGCAATTCCCTGACGAGTGGGACTCGGCGGACAAGATGCTCGGCTACTACAAACAGTGGAAACCGAGCTTCCCGGCCGGTAGCCAGCGTCTGTATTCCAACCCGAGCCTGGGCCTGTTCGGTTATCTGGCCGCCAAGACCCTCGGTCAGCCATATGATCAGGTGATGAGCGAAACCCTGCTGCCGAAACTCGGCCTCAAGCACACCTTCATCCAGGTGCCCGCGTCCGAAGCCAAGCTTTACGCCCAAGGTTACGACAAGAAAGACCAACCGGTTCGGGTCAGTCCAGGCGCACTGGATTCCGAAGCCTACGGTATTAAAACCAGTGCTGCGGATCTGCTGCGGTATGTCGAGGCCAACCTGAAACCGGCCAGCCTTGAAGCGCCACTGCAAAAAGCTATCGCCGCGACCCACACCGGTTACTACACCGTTGGCGACATGACCCAAGGCTTGGGCTGGGAGCGTTATGCCTACCCGATCAGCCTCGATAAATTGCAGAACGGCAACTCGACGCCGATGGCCATGGAAGCGCATAAGGTCAAATGGCTGGCCTCGCCACAGCCTGAACCGGCCAACGTGCTTTACAACAAAACCGGCGCGACCGGAGGCTTCGGCGCCTATGTGGCGTTTGTGCCGTCGAAGGATCTCGGCATCGTGATCCTGGCGAACAAGAATTACCCGAATGCGGAACGGGTGAAGATTGCCCACGAAATATTCAGCGCCCTGACTGACTGATATTGAAACTGTGGCGAGGGGATTTATCCCCTCGCCACAAACGGGCAATAAAAATGGGCGACCCTGCAGAGGTCGCCCATTTTTTTGATTCAGGCCATGCCGTCAATCATCCGGCATTTCCGGTGGTTTGCTCGGTTTCGCGGGTTTGGTTGGCTTGGCGCCCTTCTCGCCTTTCTTGGCTGCCGGTTCGGCGGCAGTGGCCTTGGTATCGGCGACCGTTGGTACGGTGATGTCTTTCTCGCTGGCCGGCAGCGCATCAACCGTGTCGAAGATTTTCTTCAGGTCCACCGACTTCGCTTCATCGCCCGAGGCCGAAAGTTTGATTTCGCCGTCCTTGCCGATCAGGAACACTTTCGGGTACGCGCCGGCACCGAGTTTCAGCGAACGCAGCAAAGCCATGGTGTCTTGCTGGCCGAGGTCTTTGCCATCGAGCTGACCGGCCATATTGAGGATGGTGTAGACCTTGATGCTGCGATCAGTCACACCTTTCTTGCTCGCCGGATCGTCCAGCGATTTTTTCAGCCCCACCCACACCGGGTCGACGGTGCTTTGTGCGATCACGATCAGCGGTCGGGCCCGTCCCATATCCCCGGCTATGGGCGAGTCGTTGTCAGCGGCGAACAAGGGGCCGGCAATCGCCAGCAAGAGTGTCAGGGTCAGTGACCTGATGAGCATGCGCATCTCCTTTTGATATCCACGCTCTAATGATTGCGCATCGTGGCGATTGTTCCGGGGTCGTGCCCGGCAAATATGTTTCGCCTTGTCAGAAGCTTAGGTCAGCCCCGTCATTGCGCAACCACATCGGCGTAATCGTGACGCGGATTTGATTACCTTTTGTGAGCGCATTAGGGTGGTCGTTCTGCCCACGAAATGGAGTTCACCCCATGCACATCGACTACCTGTGCGATCACCCGCATTTGATTGAGGAACTGGCCGAACTCAATTTCCAGGAATGGGGCGAGTTCCGTCCCGGCGACACCCTTGCAGCCCGCACCGAACGGATGCGCGCCGCCTGCGGCAAAGGTGCAATTCCCAGCGTGGTGGTGGCCATTGAAGACGGCAGATTGCTCGGTGGCGCGCTGCTGATCGACAGTGACATGAAGATCCGTCCCCAACTGACGCCATGGCTGGCGGGCGTCTATGTGAAAGCCGAAGAGCGTGGACGCGGGATTGCTTCGCAACTGGTCAACAGGATCGTCGATGAAGCGGCGGCGTTGGGGGTGACCGAGTTGTATCTGTACACCGACGCGGCGCAGTCGCTGTATGCGCGGCTGGGATGGGAGGTGGTCGAGGATCTGGTTTACGAAGACCTGCCGGTGACCGTCATGAAATTCAACATCATTCATACCCCAGTGTAGGAGCTGCCGCAGGCTGCGATCTTTTGATTTTGAAGGTCAAAAGATCGCAGCCTGCGGCAGCTCCTACATCAGAACGCCAGTTTGTAGCCGATCAACAGCAGCATGGTCGCCAGGCACGGGCGCAGCAATTCATCGGAAATGCGCCCGGTCAGGTGGCTGCCGAGCCAGATGCCCGGCAGCGAACCCATCAGCAGGAAGCCCAGCACGCCCCAATCCATGTTGCCCATGCTCGCATGGCCCAGACCCGCAACGAGGGTCAGCGGTACGGCGTGGGCGATTTCGGTGCCGACCAGACGCCGGGTCGGCAACAGCGGGTAGAGGATGAACAGCGCGACCGTGCCCAAGGCGCCGGCGCCGATTGAAGTCAGGGCGACCATGGTGCCGAGGATCAGGCCGGTGATCACCGTCATCAGATTCAGGCGCGCGCCGCTCGGGTTGTAGTTGCCGCCAGCGCGTTTGTGGGCGAATTCGAGGAGGCGCTTCTTGAACAGAATCGCCAGCGCCGTGGCGAACAGCACCCAACCCAAGGCTTGTTTGATGATCGCGTTCATCGCCTCGGGCGCGGTGTGCAGACTGCTGAGAAACCACAAGGTCATCGCCACCGCTGGCACGCTGCCGAGGGTCAGCCAACCGGTGATGGCCCAGTCGATGTTGTCGTTTTTCTTGTGCACCAGCACGCCACTGGATTTGGTAATGGCTGCGTACAGCAGATCAGTGCCCACCGCTGTTGCCGGGTTGATGCCGAACCACAGCAGGATCGGCGTCATCAAGGAACCACCGCCGACACCGGTCATGCCGACAATAAAACCCACCACCAGCCCGGCAATCACCAGGCCGAAATTTGCCAATTCCATTAAGACGTCCAGAAAAAACGACAGGAAAAATCTGGCCCGCAGCATAGCGATTTTTCATATAACCACATATATCAATGCGGTCTATCGTTATGCCTTCTAGCCACACCGCCTTATTCTGTGGGAGCGGGGGGGGGGGGGGGGGGGGGGGGGGGGGGGGCGGGGTGTGTGCTGTC
>NZ_JANLOG010000051.1:0-4861 GCF_025466205.1 Pseudomonas sp. 13B_3.2_Bac1 | reverse complement strand
GCGAACAATTCCGCTGACTCAACCTTCAGCGAATCCCCGCCAATAACGTCCGCGCCGTTTGCTTGAGGGGCTCATCCCCTTCCTTGAGCAATTCATTGAGCAAGGCAATCGCGCTGTCGATGTCGCCATCATCAATGCAGGTCTGCGCCTGTTCGAGTTTTCCCGACCCGGCTGCGGGTTCCGGCTCGTCGGTCTGAAGATTCAGCGGCTCCAGGGTCAGCGACTGCTCCGGATCAGCGAACTCGTTGAGAAAGTCGTCGTCCAGCGGCTGTGCGTCCGGTTCGGGAATCCACTCCAGCTCCGTCTCTTCGCTGGCCACTGTTTTCGGCAACTCGAAGTCCGCCGGCAGGATTTCAAGGCCGGAGTCAGCGGCAGACCGGTCTGTGGGCTGAGCAGATGCCGAACGACTGTCCTCAAGATCCCAACTGGACGCCATCGACAATTCACCCAGATTCAATTCGAAATCATCCTCTGGCGCAGGAGCAACCACTGCGGCAGCCGCGACAATCGGCAACACCGGCGCTATCGGTGCAGCGCTGTGCAATTTCGGATGTCGGTCACGGATCACGACCAATTGCTGAGGATCCACCCCGGCATCACGCAGGCGGCTTTCCTGCTGTGCATAAGCCGCGCTGTCGCCCTGCCGCCCCAACACTTCGAGCAATTGCACTCCCAGCTCGGTGCGCTCCGGTTCCTTGTCCATGGCATTGCGCAACAGCCCGACCGCCTCGCTCAGACGCCCATAGGCCAGATAGATCCCCACCGCTTCCAGCACATCGCCCGCCACCGGCTCCTCACGGTGTTCGGTGGCTATGGTGATGCTCGCCGATTGCGCGGTTGGCGGGTCTTCAGGATCGATGGGCTGGCTGGCCGGCAGCGCCGCCAACGGTGTCGCGTCCTGTGCCGGTTTGCGCCGACGACGGAAGAAAAGCCCTCCCCCCAACAGCCCCAGCAGCACCAGCAAGCCACCGAGCAACGGCCAGTTGAGGCCATCGTCGGCAGCTTCAGGCGCGGTGGTGACCGGCGCAGGTGTTGGCGGCGTGACAGCCGGTGCCGGGGGCTGTTGCAGTTCGCTCAAACGCGTTTGCAGATCACTGATCTGCTTTTTGCCGTCGGCTAGCTGGATATCCTGCGCCTGCAGTTTTGCGTTGAGTTCCTCGACGGACTTTTGCAACTGCTGATTGAGCAACACGCTGGCCGCCAATTGCTCGGCCACGGCATCGTTGGCTGGCGCCGCCGCTGCGGGAGTTGGCGCTGAAGGTGCCGCCTCGCGCTTGCCTTGAGCAGCCTGGGGCGCCGCCGTGGCAGGTTCGACGGTGGGGAATTCAGAAGATTGCGGACGTGGATCGGGCTCGTCGGTTGCCGGCACGATACTCGGCGATCCGGGCGGATCGATCAGTACCGTGTACTCGCGCAACAAACGACCATTGGGCTGATTGAGCTGCACCAGAAAATTCAGAAAGGGTTCATTGACCGGTTTGCGCGAGGTCACCCGGATCATCTGGCGATTGCCATGCAGGATCGGGGTGAACCTGAGGTCATTGAGGAAGAACACCCGCTCGACCCCGGCCCGACCGAATTCATCCGCCGTGGCCAGGCTGGCCGAGAGGTCGCTGGCACTCAGGCCAGCGGCATCCACCAGGGCGATGTCGGCCTTGAGCGGCTGATTGAGGGCCGAGTGGACAGTGATGTCCCCCAACCCCAGCGCCATCGACCAGGTCGAATAGCTGAATACACCAGCGACCAGCAGCCATCTGGCGCCACCGCGCAGTACTACGTGCCGACTTGCGAGCATGAGCATCCCTTAAATAAGCAAAACCGGTTTCTATGCGTTCGCACATCCGGTACGAACACGATATTGCCCAGTAGTTCTTATAGTCTGCTCAGCGCGATCCCTCAAAAAACCTCTGTGCAGTTATGCCTCAAGATTTTTCCAGGTTGCCCAGAATGTGCCCGTGAACCCGCATGCACACCTTCAGATCCGCCTCGTCGACGCCTTCGAACAATTCGTGGCGCAGCTGCGTGGCAATGGTTTCGATTTGTTCGATCAGCGGCAGCGCCGGGGCGCAAAGGACGATTTTTTTCGCTCGGCGGTCTTCCATCACGGACTGGCGTTGCACCAGGCCTTGGCTTTCCAGGCTGTCGAGTAAACGCGCGAGGGTCGGCCCTTCGACACCGACGCTTTGCGCCAGCTCGCGTTGGGTCGGCGCGTCCTCGAAACGCGCCAGATGCAGCAGCACCAGCCAGCGTGCCTGGGACAAGCCCAGACCGGCCAGCCGGCGATCCAGTTCGGCACGCCAGCCACGGGACATCTGGGCCAGTTGCATGCCAAAGCGGTGTTGATCGGTTAACGGCATAAAACACTCATGAGTAGACTGACAAATAGAGAAAAACTAATTATTAGTCAGCTAAGCATGACATTTGGCTATAGGCAAGAGCCGACCTGTACTGAATCGTTACAACTGCATGACGGTTGGCGCAAACGCCCTCTTACATTTCGAACTCGGATTGCAACGCAGCCCTTACGCAGTAAAGAACGCCTTCCGGAACTCGACCGGCGAACAGCTCGGCGATCTCGGCGACCGACGGCAACTCGCCCTCGCCGTCGAGGAACGCGTCCTGCACTGCGCCCATCAGTTCTTCAGGCAAGTCCAGCGCCTGCTCCAGCGACAATTGCTGTTTGCCGATGGCCTCGGCGAGCATCGTGTAGACGTTCTTCTCGGAGCACTGCAACTGCCCGGCGATCTGCATCGGGGTCATGCCGGCGCGGGCCAGGGTGATCAGTTCGTGGCGCACATCGGCCACCACTTTCGGCGCTTCGGCTTCGCCGCCGAGCACTTCGAGGAAGGCCTCGCCGTAACGTTCCAGCTTGCGCGCACCAACGCCGCTGACCCGCGCCATGTCGGCCAGCGAGGTCGGCTGGCTGCGCAGCATTTCCAGCAGGGTCGAGTCGGGGAAGATGACGTACGGCGGCACGCCATGCTCCTCGGCGAGTTTGCGTCGCAGCGCACGCAGGGCTTCCCACTGTTCGCGCTCTTCGCCACGCACCAGTTGGCTGGCCGGGCTCTTGCTCGCGGTCTTGGCGGTGACCTGTGGTTTGAGGTCGCGGCGCAGTTCCAGCGTCACCTCGCCCTTGAGCAACGGCCGGCAGGTGTCGCTCAGGCGCAGGCCTCCGTAGCCCTCATGATCGACATCGGCCAGACCACGGGCCACCAGTTGCCGGAACAGCGAGCGCCATTCGCTCTCGCTCAGCGCCTTGCCGACGCCGTACACCGACAGGTGCTGATGGCCGAAGCTGCGGACCTTTTCGTTATCCTTGCCCAGCAGCACGTCGACCAGATGGCCGACGCCATAGCGCTGACCGGTGCGATAGATCGCCGACAGTGCCTGGCGCGCCGGCTCGGTGGCGTCCCAGGTCTGCACGCCGTCGACGCAGTTGTCGCAGTGGCCGCACGGCTCGGGCATGTCCTCGTCGAAGTACGCGAGCAGGGTCTGCCGCCGGCAGCGGGTTTCTTCGCAGAGCGAGAGCATCGCGTCGAGCTTGTGCTGCTCCAGACGCTTGTGGCGCTCATCGCCTTCGGAGTTCTGCAGCATCTGCTTGAGCATCACCACGTCTTGCAGACCGTAGGCCATCCACGCGTCCGCCGGCAGGCCATCACGACCGCCACGCCCGGTTTCCTGATAGTAGGCCTCGAGGGATTTCGGCAGATCGAGGTGCGCAACGAAACGCACGTTGGGCTTGTCGATGCCCATGCCGAACGCCACGGTGGCGACCATGATCAGGCCTTCCTCGTTGAGGAAGCGCTTCTGGTGATAGGCGCGCAGATCATTGGGCAGACCGGCGTGATATGGCAGCGCCGGGAAGCCCTGCTCGCTGAGGAACGCGGCGACTTCCTCGACCTTCTTGCGCGATAGGCAGTAGACGATGCCGGCATCACTGCGCCGCTCGGCAAGGAACGCCAGCAACTGCTTGCGCGGCTGCTCCTTGGGCACGATGCGGTAGAAGATGTTCGGCCGGTCGAAACTCGACAGGAAACGCTCGGCGTTCTGCAGGTGCAGGCGCTCGACGATTTCTTCGCGGGTGCGCTTGTCAGCCGTGGCCGTCAGGGCGATGCGCGGGACATTGGGGAATAACTCCGCCAACTGCCCCAGTTGCAGGTATTCGCGACGGAAGTCATGACCCCATTGCGACACGCAGTGCGCTTCGTCGATGGCGAACAAGGCGATCTCGAGGCTTTGCAGGAAGGCCAGCATGCGCGGCTGCACCAGACGCTCCGGCGCCAAGTAGAGCATCTTCACTTCACCGCGCTTGATGCGGGCCGCCAGATCACGCTGCTGTTCGGCGCTCAGCGTGGAGTTCAGCGCGGCGGCGGCCACGCCCAGCTCTTCGAGGGTGGCGACCTGATCGTCCATCAAGGCGATCAACGGCGAGACCACCACCGCCAGGCCTTCGCGCAGCAGCGCCGGAACCTGGAAGCACAGGGATTTGCCGCCACCGGTAGGCATCAGCACCAGCGCATCACCGCCGCTGGCCACGCGCTCAATGATTGCACCCTGACGGCCACGGAAACTGTCGTAGCCGAAGATGTCCTTGAGAACGCGTTGAGCCTGTTCGAGCATAAAAACTCCAAAAATCTACCGAAACATCCCTGCACAGGCTGGTTCAGGACAGCCAGGGCTGCTTAAACAAAACGTAAGAGCGCATTGCAAAGGCAGCCGCAATACGCGCAGGGAGCGCAAAACGCGGCAGTATACCCGAGCGTTCCCCGGCACAGGGTGCCGCTGATAAGACTCCGCTAGCCGCCAACACGAAAACCCTGTGGGAGCGGGGGGGGGGGGGGGGGGGGGGGGGGGGGGGGGG
>NZ_JANLOG010000132.1:0-5178 GCF_025466205.1 Pseudomonas sp. 13B_3.2_Bac1 | reverse complement strand
GAATTTGCGGTGTGTCAGGCCGGTTCGGCTTCGGTCGCGTAAGCCTGTTCCAGCAGCACGGTGAAGCGGTTGAACGCGTCGATCGCGCCTTGCTCGACTTCGGCTTCTTCCTCGGCAGTGAACTGCAGCGAGTCAAGGGTGCGCACGAAGCTTTTCCAGCCTTCGGCACGGCCGCCTTCCGGCTCGCCCAGATGACGGGCGCCGAAGGTTTCGCTGAGATCCAGCGCCACCGCGCGTTTGATCAGGAACGCGGCGCCGAGCTTCGAACCTTCGGAGACGAAGATCCAGCCGAGGGCGCGGGCCTTGCTCGGGTTTTTCAGCGCACCGGCCACCGGTGCCGGGATGTCGGTGTCCAGATCCGCCAGGTCAGCCTTGGCCGCTTCGGCGCGGCATCGGGCCGGCAGATCCGGGACGATGGCAGCCAGTTCGGCGTCGTTGTACAGGTCTACCAGCTCCGACTGGAACAGGTATTGCGCGACCACGAAACGCGCGAAGTTGGCGCGGGTTTCGAACGGCGCGTGGGCCTTGACCAGGGCGTCGAGCTTGCTGTGCGGCTCGTGGGTGATCTGGTTCAGGCGTTGTGAACGCAGGGCTTTTTCCGATGTGGTCATGGGGTGTCCTTGATAAAAGAGGCGCTTGATAACGAGACGAACGGGCAGGTGCCAAACCGTAAAAAAAGCCCTGCGATGCGCTGAACAATGCGCGTCGCAGGGCCGTCCGGATCAGATGTCCCAGACCAGATTGATCGCGAAGTTGCGGTCCGGTTGGGTCAGACGATCAAGGTTGGCCGGTTGCGTTACAGAGGCTTCGCCGACGCTGTCGTAACCGCGCACGTCATCCCACAGCCAGTACTTCTTGTCGGTCAGGTTGTAGATGCCGCCGCTGACGGTGACGTCGTCGGTGACTTTGTAGTAGCCGGCCAGATCGAGAATGCCGAAGCCCGGGGTCTTGAACTGGCTGCTGACGCCATCCGGCGACTTGAAGTTGCTGTCGTCGACGCGGTCCTTTTTCTTCACCACGGTCCAGCTCAGCAGGCCGCCGTAGTTGTCCTGGTCGTAACCCAGGCCAAACACGCCGGTCAGCGGATTGACGCTGTTGAGCGGTTCGCCGTTGTCGTTGTTGCGACCGTAGGCGTAAGCGATCGAGCCCTGGGTATAGAGACCTTGCGGTGCGCCGAACGCATCGAGGTTCAGACGACCTTTGACTTCGGCGCCCTTGATGGTCGCGTGCTTGATGTTGCTCGACTGGAAGGTCAGCTCGTCGTAGCCGGGGGTGACGGCGTCTTCGTTGATGAAATCGCGGTACTTGTTATAGAACACCGCCACGTCGAACGAGCCTTGCTCGAAGTTGCCGCGCAGACCGGTTTCATAGCTTTTGCTTTTTTCCGGTTCCAGGTTCGGGTTCGGCGCCACGTTGTAGCCGGTGGTGCTGTTTTCGAAGCGCCCGTACAGCGCTTTTGCGGTCGGCGTGCGGAACCCTTCGGCGTATTGGCCGTACCAGGTGTAGTTATCGGTCAGGGCATAGGTCAGGCCGAACTTGGGCGAGACTTTGTGCCAGGTCTTGTTCTCGTCGCTGACCGTGCCGTTGCCATCGGCGGCCACGGTGTTGAGGAATTCCTGGGTGACGTGCGGCTTGAGCTGGGTGTAGTCGTAGCGCAGGCCCGGCAGGAAGGTCCACTTGTTCCAGCTGATCTGATCCTGGGCGAACAGGCTGTAGGTGTTGATGGTCGGGTCCGGGAAGTCGCTGGATTTTTTCAGCACATCCGCCGCGCTGGTGGCGCCGATGGCGGTGCAGCCACGACCGACCGCCAGGCACTTGCCGTCGCCGCTGCGCGAACCGGTGACTTTCTGCTGTTTGATCGTGGTGCCGTAGGTCAGCACGTGATCGGTGTCACCGATGGCAAACGCCTTGTCCAGTTGCGCATCGAATACCCACTGTTTTTCCTCGTAGATCGTGTCGCGCGTGCGCAGCACTTTACGGGTCATCGGGTAGTAGAACTCTTCGGTGCTCTGCTCGGTCTTGGCGATCTGGTGATTGAGGCTCCACTTCACGTTATCGGCCAGCAGGCTGTCGAGGGCGAAGCTGTGCTCCAGGCCGAAACGCTCGCGGGTGATGGTGTCGTTGCCGGTACGCCACTGGTACATGCCGCCGGGCAGCACGCTGTTGGGAATGGTCGGCGCGCCATTGAAGTACGGGCCGCCGTAGGCGCTTTTCTGATCGGTGTCGCGATCGTCCTTGTACTTCTCGTAGGTCAGGCCCAGACGGGAACCTTCGTTGTAGTTCCAGCCGATCTTCGCCAGGACGTTGGTGGCTTTGACGTCTTCCGGGTTGGCGGCGGTGCGCTCAAGGCCAGTGCCGTTGTTGCTGCCGTAGGAGTCGGTTTCGTGACCGTCGCGCTGGCTGAAGTGCAGCAAGCCGTCGAACTGCTCGGCACGGCCGGCGACGGTGGCGGATTTCAGCCAGCTCTCATCGGCGGAGCTGTAACCGGTTTTGAGGCGAGCGCCGACGTCTTTGCCGGGCTTGATGATGTCGTCCGGGTCGAGGGTGTAGTAGCTGACGGCGCCGCCGATGGCGTTGCTGCCGTACAGCACCGAGGCCGGGCCACGGAGGATTTCCACGCGTTTGACGATTTCCGGGTCGACGTAATTGCGCTGGGTCTTGGCGTACGGGCCATTGAAGAAACCGTCCGGCACTTCGACGCCGTCAACCTGCGTCAGAATGCGGTCGCCGTCGATGCCACGGATGTTGTAGCCGCTGATACCGCCACGCTGGCCGGCGCCGCCGACCGACACGCCCGGCTCGTAGCGCACCAGATCCTTGATGGTGTTGACGTTGTTGCGATCCAGATCCTGGCGGGTCTGCACGGTGACGGTGGCCGGCACGCTGCTGACCGACTGTTCCTGGCGGGTGGCGCTGATGGTCACCTGATCCAGATTGAGCGCGCCGCTGGTGGTGCGCTTCTCCAGCACCACGTTGTTGTTGCTCAGCTTGCGGAAGCTCAGGTTGGTCCCCACCAACAGGCGCTCCAGGGCTTTTTCCGGCGGCAGCGAACCGCGCACACCCGGCGACGATACGCCCTGACCCAATTCTGCCGGCAAGCCGACCTGCCAACCGGTGACAGTGGTGAATGCATTGAGCGCCGACACCAGCGGTTGCTGGCCGATCGAGAACGAATAATCACCCATGTTGCGCGCCGGTTGTTCGGTGGCAGCCATCAGCGGTGCAGTGCCGGCCATGAGGATGGCGGCCGTCAGCAACGACAATACGCGGGAAGGGGAAGCAGTCTGGCGGGTAAGGCGAGAGGACATCGATAGCGCTCCGTGTCGCACGAATCTTTATAGGTGCTGATCCGCCTCCGAAGATGCGAATCAATTGCATTGGCTATAACGAGACGAACGGGCTTTCGCTATCGAGTAAAAATAATTCTCATTTAGTTCAGGATCACCAGCGCGGGGAATTCCTGCAGGCGCGCCGAAGTGATGTGGGCGAGGGAGCGCACCACGTCCAGCGGCTGGTCGAGGCGGTAGTTGCCGGTGACGTTGACGTCGGCCAACTGTTCGTTGGTGTTGATGATCCAGCCCGGGTAGTAGCGGCGCAGTTCGGCCAGCACCTGATTCAACGGGCAGTTCTCGAACACCAGTCGGCCCTGGACCCAGGCCAGGTCGGTCGCGGCATCGAGCTTGCCCGGGCGATCGAAACCGTTGGGCCCGATGCGGATGCTTTCGCCTGCGCTCAAACGCACTCGCGCGTCGTTGTGCGTGGCGCGCAGATCGACATCGCCGCGCTGCACATTGACCTGCGCCACGCCGTCCAGATAGCGCACGGCGAACGCAGTGTCGCGCACGCTGGCCTGCACCGGGCCGGCATCGATTTCCAGCGGCTGAGCCCGGTTGGCCGCTACCTCGAAAAACGCTTCACCCTGATACAGCCTTGCTACTCGCTGGCGCTCATTGATGGTGCTGGAGAATGCCGAGTTGGTGTTGAGCAGCACCTTGGAACCGTCCTCCAGTTGCAGGCGCTGACGCTCGCCGACCACGGTCAGATGATCGGCCTGAAGGCGCATCGGCAGGTTGCTGAAACTGAACAGACCGAGCACCAGCACCGCAGCAGTCGCCAACGGTTTCCAGTGCGGACGCAGACGTTTGAGCAACGTGACTTTCGCCGGCTTCGCGGCGAGACTCTGCGCACACTGCACCACTTGCGGCCCGTCCCAGATCGCCTGAGCCTTGGCGAACGCCTCGGCATTCAACGGATCGGCCGCCAGCCATGCATGAAATTGCCGGGTCTGCTCTTCGTCCGCACTGCCCAGCACGATGAGCCAGTCCAGAGCCTGGTCCATTGCACGGGCGGCGTCCTGCGCCGTTGCAGGCGAAGGCGGGCGGTGGGTGTCCGTCACGGTGTGTCCTCGGCAGTGTCTGTGCACGGCTGTTTTTTTAGTGAAGCGTAAAAGTCGGGCAAGGGTAACAAAGCCCGATGATCAGTGCAGTCGATGCTGCTGACTGAAATCGCCTGCAACCTCAGGCGCCATTCAAGCGCTCGGCGACACCGATGCAGATCGACATGATCAGCTTGAGTTCCTTCTGCACGGTGCTGAGGGACACATTCAGCTCGTCGGCGATTTCCTGGTAGCTGTGCCCGTGCAGGCGGCTGAGGATGAAAATCTGCTGCTGACGCGGGCTGAGTTGACTGAGGCTCACGTTCAGGCGCTCCAGCAATTGTTCGGCGTGGGCGGCGTCTTCGGCGCTGCTGGCGGGGGCGGCGACGCTGTGCACCACGTCCTGCGGCACGTCATCGACCATGGTCCGCGAATGGATCTTGCGCGCGCGCAGGTGATCCAGCGCCAGATTGCGCGCGGTCTGAAACACGAAGGGTTCAAGGTGATCGATGGCGCGCTCGCTCAACGCCCGCGTCACGCGCAGGTAGGTTTCCTGCAACAGGTCTTCGGCGGTGCTGTGGTTGTTGACCATGCGCTCGATCGTGCGCAGCAGGGACGTGCGCTGAGAGAGAAAGACATGATTGAAGCGCGATTGACTCACGGGGGAACCTGATCCATTTCGAGCGAATGATAATGCTTATCATCTAGTCGAGTGGTCAAGCCCTGATTTTGAATACAACGAAAAACCTTGTGGGAGCGAGCTTGCTCGCGAAGGCGGAGTGTCAGTTGATAGAAATATTGAC
>NZ_JANLOG010000100.1:0-5299 GCF_025466205.1 Pseudomonas sp. 13B_3.2_Bac1 | reverse complement strand
TTTTCCCCTGACTATGGACGAGCAGCGCAGCACGCAACAGATTCACCTGAAACGATAAAAACCGTATCAGGGCGCGGCAGATGGCCGCAGGCAGCACTTCAATCTGATCCGTACAAATGAAATATTCCTGAGCCTGTTTTGTTTCCGGTGCTGTTCCTACAGTGCAGCTCGTGCCAGACCGGGTGGCCTGGCAAGACTTTGCAACCGTGGAAGAACTGACCATGAGCACAGCAACAATCGGACAGGCTTATAACTACAAGGTCGTCCGCCAATTCGTTATCGCGACGGTTTTCTGGGGTGTCGTCGGCATGGCGATGGGGGTATTGATCGCCTCGCAACTGGTGTGGCCGGACATGAACCTCGACCTGCCCTGGACCACCTTCGGCCGCTTGCGGCCACTGCACACCAGCCTGGTGATTTTCGGTTTTGCCGGCAGCGCGCAATTCGCCGCCAGTTACTACGCGGTGCAGCGCACCTGCCAGGTGCGGCTGTATTCGGACAAGCTCGCGGCCTTCACTTTCTGGGGCTGGCAATCGGTGATCGTGATCATGCTGATCACCCTGCCGATGGGCTACACCACCACCAAGGAATACGCCGAGATCGAATTCTCCGGCGCGGTGTGGATGGCGGTGGTCTGGGTCGCGTATGCCATCGTGTTTTTCACTACGGTGGTGCAGCGCAAGACCAAACACATCTACGTCGGCAACTGGTTTTTCGGCGCGTTCATTCTGGTGATTGCCATGCTGCACGTGGTCAATCACCTGTCGATCCCGGTGGACTGGTTCAAATCCTATCCGGTGTATTCCGGGGCCACCGATGCCATGGTGCAGTGGTGGTACGGGCACAACGCGGTGGGTTTCTTCCTGACCACCGGGTTCCTCGGGATGATGTATTACTTCGTGCCGAAACAGGTCAACCGCCCGGTGTATTCGTACCGGTTGTCGATCGTGCATTTCTGGGCACTGATCACCCTGTACATCTGGGCCGGCCCGCACCATTTGCACTACACCGCGCTGCCGGACTGGGCGCAGTCCCTCGGCATGGCAATGTCACTGATCCTGCTGGCGCCGAGCTGGGGCGGGATGATCAACGGCATGATGACCTTGTCCGGTGCCTGGCATAAGTTGCGCACCGACCCGATTCTGCGGTTCCTGGTGCTGTCGCTGGCCTTCTACGGCATGTCGACTTTCGAAGGCCCGATGATGGCGATCAAGACCGTCAACGCCCTGTCCCACTACACCGACTGGACCATCGGCCACGTTCACGCCGGGGCCTTGGGCTGGGTGGCGATGATCACCTTTGGCGCGACTTATCACATGGTGCCGAAAGTCTTTGGCCGCGAGCAGATGTACAGCACGCCGCTGATCAACCTGCACTTCTGGCTGGCGACCATCGGCACGGTGTTGTACATCGCCTCGATGTGGGTCAACGGCATCACTCAGGGCCTGATGTGGCGGGCGATCAACGAGGACGGCACGCTGACCTACTCCTTCGTCGAAGCACTGCAGGCCAGTCATCCGGGGTTCATCGTGCGCTTTGCCGGCGGAGTGTTCTTCCTCAGCGGCATGCTGCTGATGGCCTATAACGTCTGGCGCACGGTGCGGGTTGCCGACGTGTCGCTGGCGCGCAGCCAGGCACAGATCGCCTGAGGCAGGGAGCCGCAGAGATGGATATTTTCTTGAATGTGCTGGGGGTGGTGTTTCTGTGGCTGGCGGTGGAGTACTGCCTGCGCCACCAGACGGCGGAAAGCCTCGACGATGCGAGCATGGTGCCGTTTGCCGATGATCCGGAGGTGGCACGGCGAGTGGAGCTGGCGACGGGGAAACCCGTGAAGGCGGTGGCACCGGAAGAGGCGAAACCGGGCTGGGTCAACCTCGAGATGTAGGATCGACCTCAATCCACTGTGGGAGCGGGCTTGCTCGCGAAAGCGGTATGTCAGTCACCATCAATGTTGAATGGGCTGCCGCCTTCGCGAGCAAGCCCGCTCCCACAATGGGAAATGGGTGAAGCCCTGATATCAGCTGCGATCGCGCGGAATCAGGCTCTGCAGCTGCTGCGCCAGAAAGTCCGCATCAAACACAAAGGTGTCCGGATCCTTCAGGCCATTGGTCTTGCGCCATTGCCACTCACCACTGGGCAGACCCACCAGCGAAATGCTGCCATAGCGCGCCGCCGTCAGCCCCATCACCGCCAGGGAAATCTGCCCGGCACTGCCCATCACGTCCGGCACGAACTCCACCGGTTTGCCGGCGATCACGATGCTGAGTTTTTCCGTCTTGAAGGTCGAGGTTTCCACCGGTGTGCTCGGGCCGAACGCGACGTAAGCCTCGCGGCTCACCTCCAGCAGATTCGGTGCCTGTACCGGTTCCAGCCATTGCTGGATCTGGCCGAACAGCTCGCTGATTCGGCTGGCCCACGCCTGGGACTGCGTTTCGAACAGTTGCTTCTTGTGTGCTTCACTCTCGGCATAGTGACGAAGCATTTCGCCCAGTTGTTGTACGTCGTTCATCGGTACGTTCCTCGGGGAGAGCCTGCGATAGTCGATAGTGACAGATCGACGCGCCGGTGTACGTTAAACCTCGGGCGTCGGCACCGTGACACTTGGCAAAAGGATCAACGGTACAGTTGCTTTGTACTGGCATACGCCCCTGAACCGATGGACACTCGGCCCGGGCCCGACTTTTCGCTACGGGCCATCGTTCGAGGAATTTCAATGCGCACCATCGGCCTGATCGGCGGCATGAGCTGGGAATCCAGCGCTGAATATTATCGTCTCATCAATCAACAGGTCCGCGACCGCCTCGGCCCGCTGCGCTCGGCGCAAATCCTGATGTACAGCGTCGACTTCGGCCCGGTCGAACAGGCCCAGCACGCCGGGCGCTGGGACGCTGCGGCGGCGATTCTGGTGGATGCTGCACGCAGGCTCGAGGCCGGCGGCGCCGAATGCGTGGTGCTGTGTACCAACACCATGCACAAGGTCGCGGAGCAGATTCAGGCGGCGATCAGCATTCCATTCCTGCACATTGCCGAACCGGCGGCGCAGGCAGCATTGGACATTGACGCGCACACGGTGGGCCTGCTCGGCACGGCGTTCACCATGGAGCAGGACTTTCTCAAGCAGCGTCTGATTGCGCAGGGTTTGACGGTACTGGTGCCGGACGACGCCGAGCGCAAGGACGTACACCGGATCATTTATGACGAACTGTGCGTCGGGGTGATCAGCGACGAGTCGCGCCAGATCTATCAACGGGTGATCGAAGCGCTGACCGCGCGCGGCGCTCAGGCGATCATCCTCGGCTGCACGGAAATCGGCCTGCTGCTCAAACCCGAACACAGCGCCCTGCCCCTGCTCGACACCACCGAGCTGCATGCGCAGTCGGCGGTGGCGTTCGCCTTGGACGATTGACTCCACAGAACCTGTGGGAGCGTGGCTTGCCCGCGAAGAACGATAACGCGTAATACCTGAAAAACCGCGGTGAATTCTTCGCGGGCAGCCACGCTCCCACAGGATTTTTTGGCTTATCGACGACGCAGACGGGCCATGCTCAGGGTGTCGACCCATTGCCCGTCGCGCACGGCGTAGTCACGGAACAGGCCTTCGGTCTCGAAACCGAACTTGCGATACAGACCGATGGCCGCCTCGTTATCGGCGTACACCGAGAGTTCGACCCGGTGCAGGTTCATCCAGTTGTCGGCGATGTCCAGCGCCGCCGCCAGCAGTTTCGACCCGACACCCTTGCCCTGCCATGCCACGGCAACCGCCATGCCGACACTGCCGGCGTGGGCGCGGCGGATCCGCGAATAGTTTTCCAGCCCGAGATGACCGACCACCGCGCCCTGGTGCAGCGCCACCAGTTTGACCATCCGCTCGTTCTCCGCCAGCAACCGTTGACGCCAGATCTCGGTGGACTGAAACGGCATCTGCAACACCTGCCGGGTCACAGCCGGATCGTTGTACAGCGCGGTAACGGCCTCGATATGGGATTCGTTGAAGCGTTCGAGGGTGATGGCGGGGTTGTGGTCGGGCATGGCGGATCCTTCCTGGATCGATGTGTGGCTGATCACTCTAAACTGCCGGTTATCAATTTGGCGAGGTTTCAAACTGTGGGAGCGGGCTTGCTCGCGAAAGCGGTCTGAAATTCAGCACTTCTGTTGCCTGACACACCGCCTTCGCGAGCAAGCCCGCTCCCACCGGGGATTGGGGGTGTTGGATGGATTGGCTCAGGTCTGGAACCACTCCTGGCGCTCATTGAAGGTGTGCTGGATCAGCTCGACCAGGGTTTGCACCTCGGCGACGTTCAGGGATTCAGCATTCACCGCCAGCCACGCCTGTAGCTGCATCGGCTCATCAAACAGCCCCGGCAACGCCACCAGCCCTCGATCGAAGCGGCTCATGTACGCCGGCAACAAACCGATGCAGGCGCTGCAGCGGATCATTTCCAGCATCAGTTCATAAGACTGCATCTGCACCACACCCGCCAGACGCTGTTCGACCAGGTGATTCCACGGCCGGAAACTGTCGATCTGCCGGTCGTGTTGCCATTGCACCAGCATGAAATCGCTGAGGTCTTCGGCACTCTCCGGGCGTGCGGTGACGCGGGAATAGCGTTTGGCGATGTGCGGCAGGTAATCCAGACGCGCCAGGGCCTGCGGCTGACTGGTGGCGAAGGTCGGGCCGGGGCTGGGGGTTTCGCCGTGAGCCAGCCACAGCACCACGTCGGCGCTGACTGCGCGCAAGGCTAACTCGCTGTCCAGCGCAATGATCTCGAGGCGCACGCTGGCATTGCGGCGCAGCAACGCGATCAGGTCGCGACCGAGAATGTCATGCAGGATCGATTCGGCAACCGCCAGGCGGATCAACGGTTGCTCGACCACCGGCAGTTTGCGTTCGTGAGCCAGCGCGACCAATTGCGCCTGCAACTGCTGACCTTCGCGGGTCAGGCTCAGGGCGCTGCCCTGAAAGCTGAACAGCGAGTGCTGCAGTTCCTGCTCGAGCTGCGCCAGTTGTTTGCGCAGCAGAGTCGAACGCACGTTGAGACTGCGCGCCGCCTGCATGAAGCAGCCACAGCGGGCACTGACCAGAAAGTATTGCGCGACGTCGGCATCGATGGTCGCGGCTTGCGCCAGCCATGGCTCGCGCTCGCCCTGTGCCCAGCGATAGTCGGGGCTACCCTGTCGTCCTGCGGGTTCGGTGAATGACATCGATGACTCCCTGTCGATCTTTGTATTTTGGAAAACGCCACGGTTCTAATGTGGGAGCGGGCTTGCTCGCGAAGGGGCCATTCCAGCCAAAAATTTT
>NZ_JANLOG010000159.1:0-5325 GCF_025466205.1 Pseudomonas sp. 13B_3.2_Bac1 | reverse complement strand
GATATCGACTGATAGATTGAATTCGCGAGCAAGCCCGCTCCCACAGGGGTGGGGTGTTAATCCATCAGGCCCCAATCGCCTGATGTAGTGGGCGCGGGTGCCGGACCCGCCTCGGCATGCAGTTTCAGGCGCAGGCGCAGGTTGTTCTGCGAATCCGCATGCTTGAGCGCTTCGTCTTCGCTGATCACGCCCTCCACCACCAGCCCGTAAAGCGCCGCGTCGAAGGTCTGCATGCCGACCTCGCCTGACTTTTCCATGATGCCCTTGAGTTCGCCCAATTCGTTGCGGCGGATCAGGTCGGCGATGGTGGGCGTGCCGAGCATCACTTCGACCGCCGCCCGGCGCTGGCCGTCCACAGTGCGCACCAGCCGTTGCGAGACAAACGCCTTGAGATTGTTGCCCAGCGCGTGCAGCAACTGCGGGCGGCGCTCTTCGGGGAACAGATTGACGATACGGTCCAGCGCCTGATTGGCGTTGTGCGCATGCAACGTCGACAGCACCAGGTGCCCGGTGTCGGCGAATGTCAGCGCATGTTCCATGGTCTCGCGGTCGCGGATTTCGCCGATCAGCACCACGTCCGGGGCCTGACGCAGAGTGTTTTTCAGCGCTGCATGGAAACTGCGGGTATCGACGCCGACTTCGCGTTGATTGATGATCGAGCGCTGGTGTCGATGGATATACTCCACCGGGTCTTCAATGGTGATGATGTGCCCGCTGCTGTGGCGGTTGCGGTGATCGATCAGCGCTGCCAGCGAAGTGGACTTGCCGGAGTCGGTGGCACCGACGAACAGGATCAGCCCCTGCTTTAGCATCACCGTTTCCAGCAGTACCGGCGGCAGTTTGAGGTCTTCGAAGCGCGGGATATCGAGTTTGACGTTGCGGATCACGATCGACACGTCATTGCGTTGCTTGAAGACGTTCACCCGAAAACGCCCGATACCGGTACGGGAAATCGCCAGGTTCATTTCCAGATCCCGATCGAACTCGCGCCGCTGCTCGGCGTCCATCAAGGAGTTGGCGATGGCCTCGACCTCACCGGGCTTGAACGGCCGCTCGCTGAACGGCGTCAGCACGCCATCGATGCGCGCACTGGGTGGCGCTCCCGTGGACAGGAACAGGTCAGAGCCGTGCTGGCTCGACAGACGGAGCAACAGTGCATCGATTTCCATGGCAAATAGCACCCGCGAAGCATTCAATGAACAGAAATGACCCGCTGTCGTGACGTGACGGGTCATACAGCGTCTACCGCAAGTGCAAGAATAGTAGATGCCAACGCACTGACCGACGCTCAGGATAGATGTGATGAACGCAGCACCCTCCCCCGATGACGCCCAAGCCCTGATCGCCCGTACCGACTGGAGCCGCACTCCGTTGGGCGCTTCTGGCACCTGGCCGCAAAGCCTGCGCACCGCGGTGGACATCGTGATTCACTCGCCGATGCCGATGCTGCTGTTGTGGGGGCCGCAGCTCACGCAGATCTACAACAATGGCTTTGCGATGCTCGCCGGCAGCAAGCATCCGCACGCTTTCGGACAGCCTGCACACCTGATATGGCCAGAACTTCAGGACTTTACCGACCCGATTTATCGAGCCGTCCTACAAGGCCAGGTGCGCACCTACAGCGAACGCCGATTTACCCTGCAACGCGAAGGCATAGAGTCTGACTTCTGGCTGGACCTGACCTACAGTCCGATCCGCGATGAAAATGCGCAAGTGGCGGGGATTCTGGTAACGGCCATCGAAACCAACGAACGCCGGCGCATCGCCCTCGAACTGCAACGCCGCTCCGAAGAAAGCCTCAAGGCCCAGCGCGACACTGAAGAACGCCTGCAACTGGCCTTGGCGGCCACCGATGCGGTCGGCACCTGGGACTGGGACATCGGCGAAGATCGTTTCATCGCCGACGCGCATTTCGCCCAGTTGCACGGCATCGATCCGGCGCTGGCCAGCCAATTGCCGATCAGCGACTACCTGCAAGGCGTGCATCCCGAAGACCGCGCCTTGATCGCCCGCAGCATCAAGCATTGCATCACCCACGGCACCGAGTACGCCGAGGAATATCGCCTGCTGAAAGCCGACGGCGAACTGCGCTGGGTGTTTGCCCGCGGCCGCTGTTACAAGGATCACCACGGACGACCGGTGCGCTTTCTCGGCGCTGCGCTGGACCTGACCGAGCGCAAGCACACCGAACAGGCGCTGCGTCAGAGCCAGACGGAATTGCAGCTGATCATCAATGCAATGCCGATCCTCATCAGCTATGTCGACCACGAAGAACGCTTCCGTCTGAACAACGCCGCCTATCTGGACTGGTACGGCCTCACGCCGCAGGAACTGTATGGGCGCACCATTCGCGAGGTGATCGGCGAAGAGGCCTACTTTCTGCGCGCGCCATACATTGCCGAGGCGCTGGCCGGGCGGCCCTGTTCATTCAGCCTGTACACCCCGCACCGTGACGGCAGCAGCCGTCACGCGCTGATGAACTACCTGCCGCGCCACGGTGCCGATGGCGCGGTCAACGGTTTCTACATTTTTGTGATCGACGAAAGCGAACGGAAAAAGACCGAAGAAGCGCTGCGCAATCTCAATGAAACCCTCGAGGAACGGGTCAGCGCCCGCACCGAACAACTGGCCCAGGCCAATCAGCGCCTGCAAAACGAGATGTTCGAACGCGAGCGCGCCGAAGATGCATTGCGCCATGCGCAGAAAATGGAAGCGGTCGGTCAGCTCACCGGCGGTATCGCCCACGACTTCAACAACATGCTCACCGGAATCATCGGCAGCCTCGATCTGATGCAACGCTACATCGCCGACGGCCGCGCCCATGAAATCGGGCGTTTCACTGAAGCGGCGGTTTCGTCGGCCAACCGTGCAGCGGCGCTGACCCATCGCCTGTTGGCGTTCTCGCGCCGGCAGTCGCTGGACCGCAAAACCCTCAACGTCAATGAACTGATTCATTCGCTGGAAGATTTGATCCGCCGCACCAAGGGCGACCCGATCGGCCTCACCCTGCGCCTGGCCGACGATGTGTGGCCGATCAGCACCGACGTCAGCCAACTGGAAAACGCCCTGCTCAACCTGGTGATCAACGCCCGCGATGCGATGCCCGATGGTGGTGAGCTGCTGATCGAAACCGCTAACGTCTACCTCGACGGCAACGACATCACCACCCTCGAACCGGTCAAGGCCGGCGACTACCTGATGCTGGCGGTCAGCGACAACGGCACCGGCATGACCCCGTCGGTGCGCGCCAAGGCGTTCGATCCGTTCTTCACCACCAAACCGATCGGCCAAGGCACCGGGCTGGGACTGTCGATGATTTATGGTTTCGCTCAGCAATCGGGCGGCCATGTCAGCCTCGACAGCCTGCCGGATCACGGCACCTGCGTGCGCTTGTACCTGCCGCGCCTGAACCTGCTGGAGCCCGAACATCCGCTGGTGGAGCCGACCGGCGCTGCGCCAACCGCCACCTGTGGCGAAACCGTGGTGGTGGTTGAAGATGACCCGGCGGTGCGCATGCTGGTGCTCGATCTGCTCAAGGAGCTGGGCTACCTCGCCCACGAAGCCGCCGACGCCAGCGCCGCCCTGCCGCTGCTGGAATCGGAGCTGCGGGTCGATCTGCTGGTGACCGACGTCGGCCTGCCGGGGATGAACGGCCGGCAACTGGCGGAAATCGCCCGTCAGCATCGCCCGGGCCTGAAAGTGCTGTTCATGACCGGTTACGCGCAGAAAGCCGCCGAGCGTCAGGGCTTTCTCGAGGATGGCATGGACATGGTGGCCAAGCCGTTTTCGATTGAAGTGCTGGCGAACAAGATCCGCGAGATGATCAACCAAACGCCGTCACTTGAGGCATAATCCCGCGCCCCGCCGTCACCCCGTTACAGGTATCGCACGATGAAAGCCCAAGCCCGCCACATTCTGGTGAAAACCGCCGAAGAGGCCGAACAGCTCAAACAGCGTATCGCCAAGGGCGAAGCGTTTGATGTGCTGGCAAAAAAATACTCGACCTGCCCGTCCGGCAAACGCGGCGGTGATCTGGGTGAAGTGCGGCCAGGGCAGATGGTCGGTGCGATTGATGCGGTGATCTTCAAGAAGCCGCTGCGCACGGTGCACGGGCCGATCAAGAGCAAGTTCGGCTATCACCTGGTGCAGGTGTTTTTCCGCGACTGAAGGCTTTGCTTTCGGGCGTTTGTGGCGAGGGAGCTTGCTCCCGCTGGGTGGCGGAGCCGCCCCAATAAGGCTTGCGCCTGCTGCGCAGTCGAGCGGGAGCAAGCTCCCTCGCCACAAGAACACTCATTCTTTCGGAATCAACGCCCCCGGCACCTGAATCACCCGACTCGCCAGCCAATGCCCCGCCTCCGCCGCCTCGACCGGACTGCCCCCCAGCAACCGCCTCGCCAGATACGCTGCACTGAACGAGTCCCCTGCCGCCGTGGTATCCACAACTTTGGCGACCTTCTGCGCCGGCACTTCGAACGCCTCGCCCTCACAACGAATCAGGCACGCCTCAGCGCCACGCTTGAGCACCACTTCCGGCGTGCCGATCTGTGCGTAAGCCTCGAACACCGCGTCGCAATCGGCAAAATGGAACAGCGCCTGCTCGTCATCGACGGTCAGCAACGCCAGATCGACATGCGGCAACACGCTGCGATAGGCCGCCCGCGCCTCTTCCTGTGAAGACCACAGCCGCGGTCGATAGTTGTTGTCGAAGACGATCCGCGCATCGCGCTGCCGGGCTTCGATCAGGGTCTGGATCAAGCGTTCGCGGCCCTTCGCGCCTAACACCGCGAGGGTGATGCCGCTGAAATACAGCACGTCGTAGTCCGCCAGCGTCGCCAGAATCGGCTCGGCCGCTGGAGTGGTGAAGCAGTCGCGCACCGCCGCCTCATTGCGCCAGTAGAGGAAACGCCGTTCACCATTGGCATCGGTCTGGATGCAGTACAGGCCCGGCAGCCGACCGGGCAGACGCTGCACGAGATCCAGGCCAATGCCTTCATCGGTCCAGCTCTGGCACATGGCATCGCTGAAGCTGTCGTCGCCGAGTGCGGTGACGTAGTCGACCTGGGCTTTATCGCCGAGCGCGCGGGACAGGTACACCGCCGTGTTCAAGGTATCTCCGCCGAAGCTTTGCTGCAGGCTGCCGTCGGCACGGTGCTGGAGTTCGATCATGCACTCGCCGATCAGGGCGATGCGCGGGGTATTCGGGCCCAGGGGGCTGAGGCTGGTCATTGGGTAGCGTCTCTGCTGATTCGGTGGTGGTTGATCCGGCCTCTTCGCGAGCAAGCTCGCTCCCACAATTTGGAATGCATCCTCTTGTTTGAGGCTGCT
>NZ_JANLOG010000061.1:0-5642 GCF_025466205.1 Pseudomonas sp. 13B_3.2_Bac1 | reverse complement strand
CTTGTGCGCCACAAACCGCATCATCCACTCCGCTACCGTGGTGCCATGGTGCTCCTGCTCCAGGCTGGCCACACCTTTCGAGTAGATCTGCGAACCCAGCGCGTCCTGACGCAAATCCAGCAGCGCCCGCGAATAGTCGTGAATGAATTCCGGGTGGCCCTGGAAGCACAGCACCTGATCGTTGATGTGGTACGCAGCAAACGGACAGAAATCGCTGGAGGCGATCACCGTGGCGTTTTCCGGCAGCGCCGTCACTTGATCCTGGTGACTGATCAGCAGCGTCAGTTCTTCACGCACCGGGCTCATCCACGGCGCCTTCGCCGCCAGTTTGTAGTTGTGGGTGCCGACGCCCCAGCCCTGAGTGGCACGCTCGCTCTTGCCACCCAGCAGCAGCGCCAGCAATTGATGGCCGAAACACACGCCGAGCAGCTTGTCGCCACGCTCGTAACGGCTCAGCAGGTATTGCTTGAGGGTCTGGATCCACGGGTCGGTACCGAACGAATCGGCCTTGCTGCCGGTAACCAGGTACGCATCGAAGGTCTGATCGTCGCTGGGGTATTCGCCCTGCATCACGTTGTACACGGTGAACTCGGCGGCAATCGGTTGCTGCGAGAACAGGCGCTGAAACATCTGCCCGTAACCCTGATATTGATCGACCAGTTCCGGACGCAGGATGTCGGTTTCCAGAATGCAGATGCGTAGCGACATAAAAAATACCTGACACGTGATGGGAATATTGAACACTCCAGAGCCTGCCTTGAAACACCCAGACAAGGCAAGCCCCGCAGCGTTCACCCGATCACTTAAAACAGCTCGCCTTTCGCGGCTTTTTCCAGCAGCAGCGCCGGTGGTGCAAAGCGCTCGCCGTACTGCTCGGCCAGATACTGCGCGCGCGCGACGAAGTCCTGAACCCCGTACTGATTGATGAACTGCAACGCACCGCCGGTCCACGGCGCAAAACCGATGCCGAAGATCGAGCCGACGTTGGCATCCGCCGTCGAGGTCAGCACGCCCTCCTCCACACAGCGCACGGTTTCAAGGGCCTGCACGAACAACAGCCGGTCACGCACATCCTTGGGTGAAATCTGCCCGTCGGCCTTCTCGAAGCGCGTCTTCAACTCCGGCCACAGATGCTTCTGACCACCCGCCGGGTAATCGTAGAATCCACCGCCGGCGGCTTTGCCCGGACGCTTGTATTCGTTGAGCAGCAAGTCAATCACGGCGAAGGCCGGGTGTTCTATCAGCGGTTTCCCTTCCGCTTGCAGGTCTTTGGCCGTTTGTTGACGGATATGGCTCATCAGGCTGAGGGAAACTTCGTCGGAGATCGCCAGCGGCCCGACCGGCATCCCGGCCTTGCGCGCTTCGGTCTCGATCATCGGCGCGCTCACGCCCTCGCCGAGCATGGCGATGCCTTCATTGGTGAAGGTGCCAAACACCCGCGAGGTAAAGAAGCCGCGACTGTCGTTGACCACAATCGGGGTTTTCTTGATCTGCAGAACGAAGTCGAAACCCCGAGCCAGGGTTTCAGCGCTGGTCTGCGCGCCTTTGATGATTTCCACCAGCGGCATTTTGTCCACCGGACTGAAGAAATGCAGGCCGATGAATTTGCTCTGATCGGGTACTGCGGTCGCCAGTCCAGTGATCGGCAAGGTTGAAGTGTTGGAGGCAATCACTGCATCAGAACCCACTATTTTTTGCGCTGCCGACGAGACCGTCGCCTTGAGTTCACGATCCTCGAACACCGCTTCGATGATCAGGTCGCAACCCGCCAGATCGGCATCGCTTTCGCTGGTCTGAATCCGCGCCAGCACCGCCTCGCGTTTTTCAGCCGTCATCTGCCCACGGGCGACTTTCTTGTCGAGCAGCGCCGCCGAATGAGCCTTGCCCTTATCGGCCGCCGCCAGATTGATGTCCTTGAGCACTACGTCGATGCCGGCCGAGGCGCTGACGAAAGCGATCCCGGCCCCCATCATGCCCGCACCGAGCACGCCGACCTTGCGCGTGACGTAAGGCGCGAATCCTTGAGGACGCGAGCCACCGGCGTTGATCTCATTGAGCTGGAACCAGAAGGTGCCGATCAGGTTTTTCGAGATCTGCCCGGTGGTCAGTTCGGTGAAGTAACGGGTTTCGATCAGGTGTGCGGTGTCGAAATCGACCTGCGCGCCCTCCACCGCCGCGCAGAGGATTTTCTCCGGAGCCGGCAACGTGCCCTGGGTTTTACTGCGCAGGATCGACGGCGCAATCGCCAGCATTTGCGCGACTTTCGGATTCGACGGTGTGCCGCCGGGGATCTGATAGCCCTTCACGTCCCAACGCTGCACCGCGCTCGGGTTGGCGACAATCCACGCACGGGCCTTGGCCAGCAACTCGTCACGATCCGCCGCCAGCTCATCAATCAAACCGGCCTGCAACGCTTGTTGCGGGCGCACCTTCTTGCCTTCGAGCAGGTACGGCAGTGCCTTTTCGATGCCGAGCATGCGCACCATGCGCACCACCCCGCCACCACCCGGCAGCAGGCCCAGCGTCACTTCAGGCAGACCGAGTTGCACCGCCGCATCGTCCAGCGCCACCCGGTGATGGCAGGCCAGACAGATTTCCCAGCCACCGCCAAGCGCCGCGCCGTTGATCGCCGCAACCACCGGTTTGCCGAGGGTTTCCAAAGTGCGCAATTGCGCTTTGAGGCTCAGCACCATGTCATAGAAGGCTTTGGCTTCGGGTTTGCCGACCTTGATCAGCTCATTGAGGTCGCCGCCGGCAAAGAAGGTTTTCTTCGCCGAGGTGATGATCACCCCGGCGATGCTGTCTTTTTCCGCCACCAGCCGCGCAACGCAGGCTCCCATGGCCTCGCGGTACACGGCGTTCATGGTGTTGGCGCTCTGGCCCGGCATGTCGATGGTGAGGACGACAATGCCGTCCTGGCCTTTTTCGTAACGAATGGCTTCGCTCATAACAAGGTTCCTTGAATTCGGGGCTCAGAGGCGTTCGATGATGGTGGCAATGCCCATGCCGCCGCCGACACACAGCGTCGCCAGGCCGTAGCGCAGACGCCGGGCTTCCAGTTCATCGAGCAGGGTGCCGAGGATCGCGCAACCGGTGGCGCCCAGCGGATGGCCCATGGCAATCGAGCCGCCGTTGACGTTGACCTTGTCCGGGTCCACCGCCATGTCCTTGATGAACTTCAACACCACCGAGGCAAACGCCTCGTTGACCTCGAACAGGTCGATGTCTTCCACGCGCAGACCCGCCTTGGCCAGAGCCTTGCGCGTAGCCGGCGCCGGACCGGTGAGCATGATCGTCGGGTCGGTGCTGGTGACGGCCGTGGCGACGATGCGCGCCCGCGGTTGCAGGCCCAGCGCGCGGCCCTTGGCTTCGGAGCCGATCAACATCAGTGCCGCACCGTCGACGATCCCGGAGCTGTTGCCCGGCGTGTGCACGTGGTTGATCCGCTCGACGTGGCTGTAAACCCGCAGCGCGGTGGCATCAAAGCCCATCTGGCCGATCATTTCGAAACTCGGCTTGAGTTTGCCCAGGCCTTCCATCGTCGATTCGGCGCGAATGAATTCGTCGTGGTCGAGCAGGATGATGCCGTTCTGATCCTGCACCGGCACCAGCGACTTGTTGAACGAACCGTCAGCCCGCGCCCGCGCAGCCTTGTGTTGCGAGTGCAACGCGTAGGCATCGACGTCGTGGCGGCTGAAGCCTTCAAGGGTGGCGATCAGGTCGGCGCCGACGCCCTGCGGAGTGAAGTGGCTGTGCAGGTTGGTCTGCGGGTCCAGTGCCCAGGCGCCGCCATCGCTGCCCATCGGCACCCGCGACATCGACTCGACGCCACCGACCACCACCAGATCCTCGAAGCCCGAGCGCACCTTCATCGCGCCGAGGTTGACCGCTTCCAGACCCGAGGCGCAAAAACGGTTGATCTGCACGCCGGCCACGCTGACGTCCCAGTCGGCCACCTGCACCGCTGTCTTGGCGATGTCGGAGCCTTGATCACCGATCGGCGTGACGCAGCCGAGCACGACGTCATCGACCTGGCTGGTGTCCAGCGCCGTGCGGCTTTGCAGCGCGGTCAACAACCCGGCGACCAGATTCACCGGTTTGACGCTGTGCAACGCGCCGTCGGCCTTGCCTTTGCCGCGGGGCGTGCGTAACGCATCGAAAATCAAAGCTTGGGTCATGACGTCCTCGAACCTGTGCGGTGAGTGAAATTTCGTAGTGTCACTGTTGGCCCGAGCGCTCATGGATTCAATGACCACAGCGCTCAATGACGTTGACGCGCACGCTCAGACGGACGGTCATCCACCCACAGGTGAACCGGTTCAGGTCAGCGAGTTGTCTAGCAAGCGGGCGGCGAAGAAGCTGGCAATACGCCTCATGCGTTTTTTATCGCAAACGGCAGCTAATACATATGAAATGGATCTAAGCCAAGCGTGACGCGGCCTCTAAGGTAGTACATGTACGTCAGGGTCGTCGGGTTTTGCCGGGGCCGACGTCCTTCAACAGGAAGTGCAGCGTTTGCCGTCATGGATATGCAGGCAAACATCAGGAAATAACAAAAAAGGCGGTCAAGCCATGTTCAAACAACCGAAAGTTCGTCAAGCAGGACTCATTCTTTTCGCCACGACGCTGTTGTTGATTTTGCCCAATCTGACCAAGGTGATTGGCTGACTCAAGCGGCAGGCGCCCGTTATCGCCAATGAAAATGTGACTGGCCCGCTACCCGGGCCAGCTTGGCTGTGCCAACCTTTGTGCACTTCCACGACATGGACGGCGAACATTTGAAAACGCTCATTGCGTTCTGGGCCTTGCTGCTGAGCATGCCCTTGTCTGCGGCGCAGCTCACGCTGGAGCTGGGCGCGAATAGTCGCACCTGGCAGACCGAGGAATTGCTCAAGCATCCGCAGGTGCAAACCCTCACCATCAAGAACGATGTGTCCTACAAGAAGGACATGACTTATCGCGTCGTGCCGGTGGCGGCGCTGCTCACAGGCATCAAGCCCGACGATCACTTGCAAGCCGTGGCGCTGGACGGTTTTGCCGCAGAATTGAGTGCTGCACCGCTGCTCAACAGCAAAGGGGCGCGGGCGTGGCTGGCGATTGAGGACCCGGCGCAGCCGTGGCCGCCGCTGTCGGAAGGCAAGCACAGCGCCGGGCCGTTCTATCTGGTGTGGACCGACCCGCAGGCCGGCAACATCAGCCCGGAGCAATGGCCGTTCGAAGTAGCGAGCATCAAGCGCATGGCGCCGGTGGCCGAGCGCTTCCCCGCGCTGCTGCCGGATCCCAAGCTGAAAGCGGATGACCCGGTGAATCAGGGTTTTGCCCTGTTTCAGAAAAACTGCCTGGCTTGTCATCGCCTGAACGGCGCGGGGGATGCGCAATTTGGGCCGGACCTGAACATTCCGTATAACCCCACAGAGTATTTCGGCGCCGATTTCCTCAAGCGCTACATTCGCGATCCACAGAGCTTGCGCCAGTGGCCTCAGGCGAAGATGCCAGGGTTTTCGGCGGATGTGTTGCCGGAGGGGGATTTGCAGCTGTTGATCGGCTATTTGCAGCACATGGCTGGGCGCAAGGTTAAGCCCTGACGACATTCCCCTGTAGGAGTGGGGGGGGGGGGGGGGGGGGGGGGGGGGGGGGGGGGG
>NZ_JANLOG010000137.1:0-5677 GCF_025466205.1 Pseudomonas sp. 13B_3.2_Bac1 | reverse complement strand
GCTACAGAAAAACCAGACTCACACCGCCATCTGCAAAATCAACCAGGCATTCGCCCCACTGATCACCGCAAACAAGCCCCACGCCAGCACCCGAGTCGGCAGTCTATTCACAAACGGCCCCATCAGCTGGTTGTCGCTGGTCATGCGAATCAGCGGGTACAGCGCAAATGGCAGTTGCAGGCTGAGCACCACCTGACTCAACACCAGCAACTTGCCCACCGCGTTATCCCCCATCAGCCACACGCCGATGAACGCCGGGATCAGTGCCAGTCCGCGAGTGATCAAACGCCGCTGCCAGCAGGGAATCCGCAGGTTCAGATAACCCTCCATGATCACCTGTCCGGCGATGGTCCCGGTGAACGTCGAGCTCTGTCCCGACGCCAGCAATGCGACGCCGAACAGCACACTGGCCAGCGCGCCACCGACCAGCGGGTCGAGCAGGTGGTAGGCGTCCTGAATGTCGACCACATCGGTATGCCCGGACTGGTGAAACGCAGCCGCCGCCAGAATCAGAATCGCCGCGTTGACCAGCAACGCCAGCGCCAGTGAACCGATGGTGTCGATGCGTGCCAGGTTCACCGCGTCCTGCTTGCTCGCCAGGTCCTGGCCGATCATCCGCGTCTGCACGATCGAGGTGTGCAGGTAGAGGTTGTGCGGCATCACCGTGGCGCCGAGGATGCCGATCGCCAGATACAGCGGCGCGGCATCGCTGATCGCCGAAAGCGACGGTTTGAAGCCAGCGAACACGTCTGGCCAGTAGGGTTTGATCAGTACCAGTTCAACGAAGAAACACACGCCGATGGTCGCCACCAGCACCAGCATGATCGCCTCCAGCCGACGGAAGCCACGGTTCTGCAGGGCCAGTACCAGCAGCGTGTCGAAGGCCGTCAGGGCGATGCCGAAGGTCAGCGAACAGCCGAGCAACAAGTGGAATGCCAGGGCGCAACCGAGCACTTCGGCCAGATCGGTGGCGATGATCGAGATTTCCGCCAGCACCCATTGCAGGCGTGCGGCCGGCGTGCTGTAGCGCTCGCGGGACAGCTGCGCCAGATCGCGACCGGTGGCAATCCCCAGGCGCGAACACAAGCACTGCACGACCATCCCCGCCAGACTCGCCAGCAGCACCACAAACAGCAAACTGTAACCAAAACGCGAACCGGCCTCGATGGCCGTCGCCCAGTTGCCCGGGTCCATGTAGCCGATCGACACCAGCAATCCGGGCCCGGCAAAACGCAGCGCACGTTTGAAAAACGAGGCGCGGGGATCGACTTCCACACTGCCGGCCACTTCCGGCGGGCAGAACGGCGCAGTGGCAATTTTGGGTAAGCTGAATTTCACGCACACATCCAGAAACAAGTCGGAAAGTCGCAGCTTAGACGTTTCAGTTGAACCCTTGAAGAGCAAAAGATCGCAGCCTTCGGCAGCTCCTACATTGGAATGCGTTGCACTGTAGGAGCTGCCGGAGGCTGCGATCTTTTGATCTTAACGACTCACACCCAGTAACTGCTGACGCAACTCGGGGTTACGGGTACGCGGATCCAGCCAGATATCGAAAAACGCCCGGGCAAACTGCGGATCATCGATTTCATGCTGCAACTGCTGACCGACAAAAAACCGTGCGCCCTGCCCTGGCAGATACACGCCTGTAATCCGCGTGCCAGCCTGCACATCGACGAACGATTGCTGCATTTGCCCTTGCCACGCGGCCAGTTGTGCCGGACTGACTCCCGAGCCGGCCAGCCGTTTGATTTCATCGACGCTGGCCTGTACCAGATCATCGCGCGAGATCTTGCGCCGGTAGATCAGCTCCAGAGCGAAGGGTTGTTCGGTCGACAACGGGCGTGCCGCGCTCCACAACCGAGCGTTGTAGACGTCGAAACCGAACACACTGAAATCCCCGGTGCCGATGATTTGCGCGCCGGGCACGGCGTCCTGCCAATTGGCCCAGGTCGGCGTGAGTAACAACGCCCACAAGCCGATGCCACAGCACCCACGCAGCAACTTCGATGGTTTGCTCATCGCGGTATCGACTCCGGTAAACCCTGATCTTCAGAGCATAGCGGATATCACCCGCAGACTTTGTATACAAAAACTGTCGATCAATGCGCCAATCGGTTACCTTGGCCACTTCCTTCCCCGAGGCCTCCCGCGTGCTGATTCTCAAATTACTGCTGATCCCCGGATTTCTGCTGCTGATTTCCCTCGCCGGCAAGCGCTGGGGGCCGAGCGTGGCCGGTTGGCTGTCGGGGTTGCCGGTGGTGGTCGGGCCGATTCTGTTTTTCCTCGCCATCGAACAGGGGCCGCAGTTTGCTGCGCAATCGGCGGTCGCGGCGCTGTCAGCGATGTTCGCCATGATCGCGTTCTGCATCACCTACGCGCAGGTGGCGCAGCGGGCGAACTGGCCGTGGGCGCTGACGGTTTCGCTGTCGGTGTGGGCGGGACTGGCGCTGGTTTTGTCGCTGATTCCGCCGTCGCTGCCGTTCTCGATCGCTGCGGCGGCGATTGCCCTGTTGGCGGCGCCGCACCTGTTTCCCGACGTGCAACCGGTGTTGAACGGCCCGGCGCCGAAGTCGGACAAACTGCTCTGGCGCATGATTGCCGGCGCGGCGCTGACGCTGCTGGTGACGATGCTCGCGAGTACCGTGGGTGAGCGCTGGAGCGGCCTGCTCGCAGTGTTCCCGGTGCTCGGCAGTGTGATGGCGGTGTTCTCGCAGCAGACCCGCGGCCCAGCGTTTACCGCGGCATTGCTGCGGGCGACGGCGATCGGCATGTACTCGTTTTCGGCGTTTTGCCTGGTGTCGGCGCTGACCCTGCCAAGCCTGGGTCTCTGCGGATTCATCGCCGGTGTCGCGGTGTCGGTGGCCATGCTCGGCGTCACTCGCAAGTTGCTGGCTCGACAGGTCCCGGCAAAGGCCAACCATCCCAAGGCTGACGCAAACGCCTGACAAACCGCGCTGGAATGCCAGGCATGCTCCGTGGGATCATCGCGGCCCTGGCGCGACCATCCCTCGGAGATTCACATGTCATTGCTCAGCAAGAAAGCCGTCGTCCTGTTGCTGGCGGCGGTCGCCGGTTTCGGCGCCCTCAACGCCCAGGCAGCCAAGCCCAAGGAAAAGGCCTCGACCAACAACGTGTCGATGCTCGACGGCAAGTTCACCTTCGTCCTGCCCAAAGGCTTCACCGCCGATCCGCTGCCGGCCGGGCCAACCGGCGCCAAGGGCACGATGTACACCAATCAGGCGACCAAGACCGTGGTCATCGCCGCCGAAAACCAGATCGCCGGTGGCGCCAGCGTCAAGGACAACGACAACGAATTTCTCGATGGCAGCCTGGCGAGTTTCATTGATGATCAACGCAAGGCTCTGCCGGATTTCAATAAGCTCAGTGAAAAAAGCCTGACCCAGAAAAGCAGCGGCCTCGGTGTGCGTCAGGTCGACAGTACCGCCACTCAGGGCGGCGGCCAGACACTCAACACCACCCTGCTCGCCGCCTCCGGCAAGCGCATGGCGCTGGTCCAGGTGATTTCCCGGGCCAGCGACAAGAGCGGTCACGATGCGCTGGTGAATACCATCCTCAAGGACAAGTGATCGTCACGGATTGAGCTGCTGCAGCCAGGCATTCAAGTCGCGCAACTCGGCCGCGCTGATGCTGTGGCCGACGCCGGGATAGGCGTGAAACTCGGGTGTGTAGGCGAGTTTTTGCAGCAGCGCATTGGCCGCGGTGCCGTCGCGGTACGGCACCCGATCATCGGCGGTACCGTGGCCGATGAAGATCTTCAGCGGCGACGGTTGTTGCTGCGCCTTGAGCTCGGTTTTCAATACCGGCAACAGCCGTCCGCTCAACGCCGCGATGCCACCGACCGCCACGGGCGGACGCAAGCCCACTTCGTAGGTCATCATCGCGCCCTGGCTGAAGCCGATCAGGTACACCTTGTCCGGGCTGGCGTGATATTTCTGCGCCGCCTGCGCGACAAAATCCCGCAACTTCTGGCCGCTGGCCTTCAGATCATCGGTCTCGCCGTTGTAGGCACCTTCGCCTTTCTTGCGAAACCACTGGAAACGCCCTTCGCCCAACGCCAACGGCGCCTGTACCGACAGGTAGTTGTACTGCGCCGGCAGCTGAAACTTCATACCGATCAGATCGGCTTCGTTACTGCCGTAGCCGTGCAGGAAAATCACCAGTGGCCTGGTGTCAGCGTCCGGGTTGACCTGTTCGATGTACTTCAGTGGCAAGTCGCTTTGCAGCGTGGTTTGCGCATGGACGGCGCTGGACGCCAGGAGGGTTAACAGGGCAAACGCCTTCAACATAAAGCCTTCCTTCACAGAGTGTCGGGTTCGTCGGTGGAGCCTAACAGGCTTAACCTGCCTCACCCAGACCTGTAGGAGCTGCCGCAGGCTGCGATCTTTTGACTTTGACTTTTAAAAGCAAGATCAAAAGATCGCAGCCTTCGGCAGCTCCTACAGGGGTGGGTGAGGTCTGGATTCAGTCGTTGATCAGCTTGCCCGCCCGAATCGGCTCGCGCCCCGCCACCTTGGCCTGCCAGATCCCCGGCTGGGTGTAACGCCCGCGATCAATCGCAAACAGCACGCCGCTGGTGCCGGCGCGCACGGTAGTCAGCCGGTCATTCAACGGATCCACCACCTCGAACAGCGCGTCGCCCTTCTCGACCCATTCCCCGGCATTGCGCAGGAAGCTGACCACGCCATGGTGTGGCGCGAACAGGTATTCGGTGCCTTCGAACGGCATGCCTTCACAGCAATCGTTCGGTGCCGCCGGCCATTCGCCGCTGATGAAGCCCTGCTCGGCGAGAAAGCCGAGAATCGCTTCGCAATTGGCCTGGGCCTGATCGACCCGCGTGTCGCCCATACTGCCCAGTTCCAGGGTGGTGGCGAGGTTAGCCGGAGGAATCGCCGCGCTCGGAAACGCCCGCGCCAGGCGCAGCCACGGCGACGAGCACGATTCGTCGAACGAACTGCCACCGGAGTCTTCACACAACAGCGCAACGCCAGCCTTCAGTCGCGCCGCCAGCGATTGCCAGCGCGGCCAGTGTTGGGGCAGCGCGTAGATGTGAATCGCCGCTTCAAAATCGCAATGCAGATCAAGAGTGATGTCGGCGTCGCAGGCATGGCGCAGCAGCAAGCGGTGCAGTGCTTCCAGTTGCGAGGCCGGGGCTGGCAACTCATCGAGCACCTGGCCCATGGTCTGGCGGATCAAGGCGATGTTGGCCTCGGCATCGCTGCCCAGCTGCTCGCCGATTCGCGCCGCCACCGGCGCACTGAGTTCAACAAACGAGCGGTTGAAATTCTTCCCGCTGCCCAGCTCGAAGCGGCCCATGTGGCTGCCCTGCAGGTGCTGGTCGAGGCCGATCGGATTGGCCACCGGCACCAGCTCGATCACGCCCTGCACACGACCCTGCTGTTCCAGCTCGTTGAGGCGTTGCTTGAGTTCCCATGCGGTGCGCATGCCCGGCAGTTCGTCGGCGTGCAGACTGGCCTGGATGTACACCTTGCGAGTGCCCGCGCCGTAACGGAAGACGCTGAGGGAACGTTCGCTGCCCAAGTGGCTCCAGGGCAGAACATGGTCGATGCGTTGCATGGGTAACTCCTGAAAATTGAATCGGCGAAAATCCCCTGTGGGAGCGGGGGGGGGGGGGGGGGGGGGGGGGGGGGGGGGGGGG
>NZ_JANLOG010000145.1:0-106740 GCF_025466205.1 Pseudomonas sp. 13B_3.2_Bac1 | reverse complement strand
CTCGATGAACTGAAGCAAGCCACTGTCGAAAACTGTGTAACTCATTGAATCTCAAGGAGTTTTCCGTTTCGACTGCGCCGGAAGTGGGGCGAATTATAGACTTCTAAAATTCGCCGTCAACCCCTAGATCCAACTTTATTCAGATTTCAGCGTGATGCGCGCGAATGCCTTCTTGCCCGCCTGACAAACGTGGGTCGCACCCAGTACATATATAAAGGAGCGATCAACCACCTCACCATCCACACGCACACCACCGGAAGCCAACAGATCACGCGCAGCCGCCGAGTTCTTCACCAGGCCCGCCTTATTAAGGACGGCCGCAATCGGCATATCTTCAGCAGAAGCCAGCTCAATCTCCGGCAGATCATCCGGCAGCTCACCATCCTTCATACGGTTACCAGCAGCGCGATGCGCATTGGCGGCAGCCTCCTCACCGTGGAAGCGAGCGACAATCTCTTCTGCCAGCTTGATCTTGATATCGCGCGGGTTAGCCCCAGCCTCTACATCCGCACGGAAGGCATCGATCTCATCCATCGAACGGAAGCTGAGCAGCTCAAAGTAACGCCACATCAACGCATCCGGGATCGAGACCAGCTTGCCGTACATCACACCTGGCGCTTCCTGGATACCGACGTAGTTGCCCAACGACTTGGACATCTTCTTCACGCCATCCAGACCTTCTAGCAGTGGCATGGTCAGAATGCACTGAGCTTCCTGGCCATATCCACGCTGCAGCTCACGCCCCATCAGCAAGTTGAACTTCTGATCGGTACCGCCCAACTCGACATCCGCGCGCAGAGCAACCGAGTCATAACCCTGAACCAGAGGATAGAGAAACTCGTGAATGGCGATCGGTTGGTTGGTGGTGTAACGCTTATCGAAGTCATCACGCTCAAGCATACGCGCGACGGTGTATTGCGAAGTCAGACGAATGAAGTCCGCAGGCCCCATCTGATCCATCCAGGTGGAGTTGAACGCAACTTCGGTTTTCGCCGGATCCAGAATCTTGAACACCTGAGACTTGTAGGTCTCGGCATTTTCCAAAACCTGCTCGCGAGTCAAAGGAGGACGAGTAGCGCTCTTGCCGCTTGGATCACCGATCATCCCGGTGAAGTCACCAATCAGGAAGATCACCTGATGCCCCAATTCCTGGAACTGGCGCAGCTTATTAATAAGCACGGTGTGACCCAAGTGCAGATCCGGGGCGGTTGGATCGAAACCAGCCTTGATACGCAGCGGCTGGCCGCGCTTGAGCTTCTCGATCAGCTCGGACTCGACCAATAGTTCTTCCGCACCACGTTTAATCAGCGCTAGCTGCTCTTCAACCGACTTCATAACAGACCCGCAAGGCTCAGATTCAAAGGGAACCAACCATACAAGATCGTGCACCAATTACAAGTTTTGCCCGGCGCACGGACACCAATCTGCAGACAGGCTGTCTGTAGACTTGCTTCGGGGATGATTTGGTTATATTTTATACAGTTATTTCATCTTCATCATGTCATTCATCTTTTCCAATTCATCTTTTTTCAAAGTCAAAATTACTTATGACCACTGAACCGTCTAAAGCGCCACCGCTTTACCCGAAGACCCACCTGCTTGCCGCAAGTGGAATCGCCGCTCTTCTCAGCCTGGCACTCCTGGTATTCCCTTCCAGTGATGTTGAAGCCAAAAAGACGACCCTGAGCCTTGAACTGGAAAGTCCTGCTGAACAACTGACACAAGATCAAGACGCTGCTGACGCGGTTCAAGCCACAAATGAGCCAGTAGCCTCACCTTTCGCCCAAATCGAAAACAGCACCGAAGACACCCCGAAAACCGCTGAGGCCGCACCTGCACCTGCTCCGACTGCGGAAAAACCGAAAGCCCCGGGACATCGCGAAGTCATCGTCTCAAAGGGCGATACGCTCTCTACATTATTCGAGAAAGTCGGCCTGCCAGCTGCCGCCGTGCATGAAGTCCTGGCCAGTGACAAACAAGCCAAACAGTTCAGCCAGCTCAAGCACGGCCAGAAGCTCGAGTTCGAACTGAACCCGCAAGGCCAACTGACCAGCCTGCACAGCAAGGTCAGCGACGTAGAAACCATCACCCTGACCAAGAACGACAAGGGCTATGCGTTCAACCGCGTCACCGCTAAACCTACCGTTCGCACGGCTTACGTGCACGGCGTGATCAATAGCTCACTGTCACAATCCGCTGCCCGCGCAGGCCTGTCCCATAGTCTGACCATGGATATGGCCAGCGTATTCGGCTACGACGTCGACTTTGCACAGGACATCCGCCAGGGTGACGAATTCGACGTGATCTACGAGCAGAAAGTGGTCAACGGCAAGGCAGTGGGCACCGGCCCGATCCTGTCTGCGCGCTTCACCAACCGCGGCAAGACCTACACCGCCGTGCGTTACACCAATAAACAAGGCAACAGCAGCTATTACACCGCCGATGGCAACAGCATGCGCAAGGCATTCATCCGTACCCCGGTGGACTTCGCCCGCATCAGTTCTAAATTCTCCATGGGCCGCAAACACCCGATCCTCAACAAGATCCGCGCCCACAAAGGCGTCGATTACGCAGCTCCACGCGGTACGCCAATCAAGGCTGCCGGCGACGGTAAAGTGCTGCTGGCTGGTCGCCGCGGCGGCTACGGCAACACCGTGATCATTCAGCACGGCAACACCTACCGTACGCTCTACGGCCACATGCAAGGCTTCGCCAAAGGCGTGAAAACCGGCGGCACCGTCAAGCAGGGCCAGGTAATCGGCTATATCGGTACCACCGGCCTGTCCACAGGACCGCACTTGCACTACGAGTTCCAGGTCAACGGCGTTCACGTCGACCCGCTGGGCCAGAAGCTGCCGATGGCTGATCCGATCGCCAAATCCGAGCGTGCACGCTTCCTTGCACAGAGCCAGCCATTGATGGCCCGCATGGACCAAGAGAAGGCCACCATGCTGGCTTCGAGCAAGCGCTAAGCCATGGCTCTTTATATCGGCGTGATGTCCGGCACCAGTCTCGACGGGCTGGACATCGCCCTGATCGAGCAGACCTCGGCGATCAGACTGATCGCCACGCACTACATCCCCATGCCCGAATCCCTGCGCACCGAGCTGCTTGGCCTGTGCGCCAGCGGCCCTGACGAGATCGCCCGCTCGGCGCTCGCCCAGCAGCACTGGGTAAAACTCGCCGCACAGGGCATCAACACCCTCCTCGATCAGCAGCAACTCAAACCTGAAGCCATTCGCGCAATCGGCAGCCACGGTCAGACCATTCGCCATGAGCCCGCTCGCGGCTTCACCGTGCAAATCGGCAATCCCGCACTACTGACCGAGTTGACCGGCATCACCGTGATCAGTGACTTCCGCAGCCGTGATGTGGCTGCTGGCGGCCAGGGTGCGCCGCTGGTGCCTGCTTTCCATGAAGCTTTGTTCGAAGAGCGTAGCGGTAACCGTGCAGTCTTGAATGTCGGCGGTTTCAGCAATCTGAGTCTGATTGAGCCGACCAGGCCTGTAGCCGGTTTCGACTGTGGCCCTGGGAATGTGCTGATGGATGCCTGGATTCATCAGCAACGCGGCGAGAACTATGATCGCAACGGTCAGTGGGCAGCCACCGGCACTGTCGAGCCAGTCTTGCTGAAAGCGCTGCTCAGCGATCCGTTCTTCGTGACCAAAGGTCCAAAGAGTACTGGCCGGGAAGTGTTCAACCTGCCTTGGCTGGAACACCATCTCTCAGAGCTACCGAGCTTCGCCCCTGAAAACGTCCAGGCAACGCTGCTCGAACTGACGGCGCTGACCATTGTCGAGTCGCTGCAAACCGCTCAAGCCGATACCCGGGAAATGCTGGTCTGCGGCGGCGGCGCTCACAACGTCACGCTGATGAAGCGTCTGGCCGACCTGTTGCCAAACGCTACCGTGGCCAGCACCGCCACTCACGGCGTCGATCCGGACTGGGTCGAGGCAATGGCCTTCGCCTGGCTGGCCCATTGCTGCCTCGAAGGCATTGCCGCCAACCGTCCGAGCGTCACCGGCGCCAAAGGCCTGCGGATACTCGGCGCCATTTACCCCAACTGAACAAAACGCCGACAACAAAAAACGCCGCAGAACCGTAAGGCTCTGCGGCGTTTTGTTGTGTGTAGCGAGGTGCGATCAGATCGAGAACGAAGAGCCGCAACCACAGGTCGTGGTGGCGTTCGGGTTCTTGATCACAAAGCGCGAACCTTCCAGACCTTCCTGGTAGTCCACTTCGGCACCCGCCAGGTACTGGAAACTCATCGGATCGACCACCAGACTCACGCCTTCGCGCTCGACGATGGTGTCGTCCTCGGCCACATCCTCATCGAAGGTGAAGCCGTACTGAAACCCCGAACAACCGCCGCCCGTAACGAATACGCGCAGCTTCAAGCGATCATTCCCCTCTTCATCGACCAGGCTCTTCACCTTGTGCGCAGCACCTTGGGTGAATTGCAAAGCCGTGGGGGTGAAGGATTCGACGCTCATGCTGACTATCTCCCGGCGTTACGCCGCCATAATGCGTGATGACGCGCATTATCCGCTTGTCCTAGAAAATCGGTCAACTATTGTTACGGTATATCAATAAACCCGACCAACTGCCCAGAATGCAAAAAGGCCCGTTTGACGGGCCTTATTGCTGTGTTGCCGAAAGTGTTACGGCAGCATGCCGGCGTGGGACAGGCCGAAGCGCTCATCCAGGCCGAACAGGATATTCATGTTCTGCACCGCCTGACCCGACGCGCCTTTGACCAGGTTGTCGATCACCGACAGCACCACCACCAAATCACCATCCTGCGGACGATGTACTGCAATGCGGCAGACATTGGCGCCACGTACGCTGCGGGTTTCCGGATGGCTGCCGGCCGGCATCACATCGACAAACGGTTCGTTGGCATAACGCTTTTCAAACAGCGCCTGCAGATCCACCGAACGATCGACCACGGTCGCATAGAGCGTGGAGTGAATACCACGGATCATCGGCGTCAGGTGCGGCACGAAGGTCAGACCAACGTCCTTACCGGCAGCGCGACGCAGACCCTGGCGAATTTCCGGCAGATGACGGTGACCTTTCACCGCATAGGCCTTCATGCTTTCCGACGTCTCGGAGTACAGCGAGCCTACAGACGCGCCGCGACCGGCTCCGCTGACGCCGGATTTGCAGTCAGCGATCAGGCGCGAAGTATCTGCCAGACCCGCCTCAAGCAGCGGCAGGAAACCCAACTGCGTAGCGGTTGGATAGCAGCCGGGAACGGCGATCAGACGAGCCTTCTTGATCTGCTCGCGATTGACTTCCGGCAGACCGTAGACCGCCTCGTCCAGCAATTCCGGCGCACCGTGTGGCTGGCCGTACCACTTGGCCCATTCTTCAGCGTCCTGCAGACGGAAGTCCGCTGACAGATCGATGACCTTGGTGCCCGCCGCCAGCAATTCACCGGCCAAGGCATGGGCAACACCGTGCGGAGTGGCGAAGAACACCACATCACAAGCGCCAAGGGTCTTGATATCGGGAACGCTGAACGCCAGACCGTCATAGTGGCCACGCAGGTTCGGGTACATGTCAGCCACGGCCAGACCGGCCTCGGATCGGGAAGTGATCACCACCACTTCTGCCTGCGGATGCTGTGCCAACAGACGCAGCAGTTCGACACCGGTGTAACCCGTGCCGCCGACGATACCGACCTTGACCATAAACCTGCCCTCAACGAACCCACTGGAAAGCCGTCGATAATAGGGGCCGCGCGCCCCTGCGACAACCATCAAGGTGACGTGCGGACGCTCAAGCCTCTACTATCCCGGCTACCGTGAACCTGGGAATAACTAAAAATGCTCTATCTGTGGATCAAAGCGTTTCACATCGTCAGTGTCGTGTGCTGGTTTGCCGGGCTGTTCTATCTCCCCCGGCTGTTCGTTTATCACGCGCAAAGTGAAGACGCGATCAACAAGGAACGCTTCAGCGTCATGGAGCGCAAACTGTATCGCGGCATCATGGGCCCGGCGATGATCGCCACGCTAATCTTCGGCGGCTGGCTCATCTACCTCAATCCGGGCATCTTCAGCATGGGCGGCTGGATTCACGCCAAGCTGACCCTGGTGGTCTTGCTGATCGGTTACCACCACATGTGCGGTGCGCAGGTAAAACGCTTCGCCCGTGGCGAGAACACCCGCAGCCATGTCTTTTATCGCTGGTTCAATGAAGTGCCGGTTCTGATATTGCTGGCTATCGTAATTCTGGTCGTGGTCAAGCCGTTCTAACTTCTATACAGGCATAACACCTCGGGGGATTTCCAATGTCGCTGCCCGCTCTGCTCGAACAACGTCTGCGCCTGCCGGTAGTGGCGGCGCCGATGTTCCTGATCTCCAACCCGGAGCTGGTACTCGCCTGCTGCCGTAACGGCGTGGTCGGCAGTTTCCCGGCGCTGAACCAACGTGAAAGCAGCGGTTTCAAGGCCTGGCTGGAGGAGATCGAAACGGGCCTGGCGACACTGGACAACCCGGCGCCGTATGCCGTGAACCTGATCGTGCACAACAGCAACCCGCGCCTGCAGGCGGACCTGGACATCTGCGTCGAACACAAGGTGCCGATTGTCATCACCAGCCTCGGCGCGGTGAAGGAGCTGGTCGATGCCGTGCACAGCTACGGCGGTCTAGTGTTCCACGATGTGACCACGCGCCGGCATGCCGAGAAGGCCGCCGAAGCCGGAGTCGACGGCTTGATCGCCGTTGCGGCGGGCGCCGGGGGCCATGCCGGGACCTGGAGCCCGTTTGCGCTGATCGCCGAGATCCGCGAGTTCTTCGATAAAACCCTGCTGCTTGCAGGATGTCTGAACCACGGCCATGAGATCCTGGCCGCACAACTGCTCGGCGCGGATCTGGCCTACTTCGGAACGCGATTTATCGGCACCACCGAAAGTCATGCGCCTGACGCCTACAAGGACATGCTGCTGACGGCCAAAGCGGCGGACATCATTCATACTCCTGCCGTCTCTGGCGTACCGGCCAGCTTCATGCGCCAAAGCCTGGAGGCGGCAGGTTTCGACATGGCCGCGCTGCAAGGCAAGGGCGAAGTCAACTTCGGTGACAAGCTCAAGCCGATCAACGACGAAGCCAAGGCCTGGAAGACTGTGTGGTCGGCCGGCCAGGGCGTAGGCCAGATTGACGACCTGCCGAGCGTCGACCAGTTGATCGCCCGGCTCGACGCGGAATATCGTCAGGCGCTGGAACGCGCGGCGCAATTGCCCAAACGCTGGCCGCGCCGAGAAAAATCAGGCCAGTGATCGACCGACTGGCCTTACACTTGCTGACCTTCAATTGATTCGCGACAAGGATGCCCCGACCATGAGCGAACCTCGTTACAAGATCGTTTTCGACGGTGCTCTGCAGCCCGGCGTCGATCTCACCACCGCCAAGCTCAATCTGGCGGCCCTGTTCAAAAGCGATGTCGCTGCCATCGAGCGCCTGTTCAACGGCAGCACCGTCGCCCTCAAGCGCGACCTGACTCACAGTGATGCGCAGACGTATCTGCAAGCACTGAGCAAAACCGGGATCGACGCGCGGATCGAGGCGGAAACGGCAATCGAGCTGAATCTGGCGGACGTGCACGAACATCAGCCCGTCATTGCAGAACCAGCCTCCCCCTACGCACCACCACGCGCCGACGTTGGCGAGAGCCTGCCGGCCTTCGCTGTGCTCAAGCCCTTCAGCGTTGAAGGCCGGATCGGTCGCCTGCGGTTTTTGGCCTGGACGATGGTACTGAGCCTGGTGACCCTGCCGATCGTTGGCATATTCGCTCTGCTCGCGCTCGGACTGGTCAGCGGCGACTCCACCACCGGTCTGATCATCGGCGGGATATTCGCGTTCTTCCTGTTCCTCGGCTTCATCATTGTCAGCATCCTGTTCAGCGTGCAGCGCCTGCACGATATCGGATGGTCCGGCTGGCTGTGGCTGCTGAACCTGGTGCCGTTCGTGGGCAGTTTCTTCCCGCTGGTGATCATGGTCGTGCCGGGCAACACTGGCGCCAACCGCTACGGCCCGCCGCCGCCACCCAACAGTACCGCGGTCAAAGTGTTGTGCTCGTTGTGGATCGTGTTCTTCGCCCTGGTATTTGCCGGCGGCATGCTCGGCGGCATCTCGGCCATTCAGCAGGAATACGAAAGCAACCTTGAGAGCAGCTACGAAAGCGGCTCGGTCACCACCGATGAAGTCGAGGTCGAGACTGAACCGGCGAATTCCGTGGACGATGCAGCCGAAGCGGCCCCGGCCCCTGTAGACTCTGCGAAAGAATGAACAGCGCTCCCCGCCGTGACACCTGCGTCGCTGGCGCGGAGCTGTTGCGATGGAGAATTGCATGACCCGTTACGCTCTGATCACTGGCGCCTCCAGCGGCATCGGCCTGGCCCTGGCTGAAGCTCTGGCCCGGCGCGGCCGCAGCCTGATTCTGGTGGCTCGCCAGCGTGATCAGCTGGAAAGTATCGCGATCGAACTGACCCAGCGTTTTGGCGTGGAGGTGTTGTTCCGCGCCTGCGACCTGGGCGAGCCATTGCGCTTGTCCGGGTTCCTGCTGGAACTGGAAGAAGGCGACCGGCAGATCGATCTGCTGGTCAATTGCGCTGGCATCGGCACCTGCGGCCCATTCCTCGCCCAGGACTGGATGACCGAGCAGGACCTGATCGAAGTCAACATCCTCGCCCTCACCCGCCTGTGCCACGCCATTGGCAACAGCATGGCGCTGCAGGGCGGCGGGCAGATTCTCAACGTCGCCTCGGTGGCGGCTTTCAATCCCGGTCCGTGGATGAGCACTTATTACGCCAGCAAAGCCTACGTATTGCACTTCTCCGAAGCCCTGCGAGTGGAGCTCAAACAGAGCGCGGTCAAGGTTTCGGTGCTTTGCCCCGGCCCGACCCGCACTGCATTTTTCCGCACGGCGCAGCTCAACAGCGACAAACTCAAGGACAGCAAGCTGCTGATGAGTCCCGAGGAAGTCGCGCTGTACACCGTGCGGGCGCTGGAAAAAAACCGCGCCATCATCATTCCCGGGAGGCGCAATCGCTGGTTCGCCTTCCTGCCACGCCTCGGCTCGCGCTGGCTCAATCGCACCCTTGTCGGCATGGTCAACAAGGCTTACTGCCCGCGCTGAACTGTCCTACGGCAAAACACTGGGCGGGGGCATTCCCCATGCGTACACTCAGGCCAGCCCACACAACGGAGAAAACAGCAGTGGATACTCTGTTCACCAAGATCATCAACCGGGAGATCCCGGCCAAGATCATTTACGAAGACGACCAGGTTCTGGCGTTCCACGACATCGCTCCTCAGGCACCGGTGCATTTTCTGGTGATCCCGAAGAAACCGGTGCGTACCCTCAACGACCTGACCGAAGACGACAAGGCACTGGCCGGGCACATCCTGTTCACTGCCCAGCGTCTGGCACTGGAGCTGGGCTGCGAGGAAGGCTTCCGGGTCGTGATGAACTGCAATGAACAAGGTGGGCAGACCGTCTATCACATTCATATGCACGTACTCGGTCAGCGTCAGATGAACTGGCCACCGGGCTGATTCACTGCATCAGCCCCTGTGGGAGCGGGCTTGCTCGCGAAAGCGGATTGTCTGGCACTGATACTTTGAATGTGCCGACGTCTTCGCGAGCAAGCCCGCTCCCACAAAAACACCACCGTGCTCTCTGCATGGCAATGACCCAGCGCAAACCTTCCCCGGCCGATTCGGTTAAACTGGCCGTCGAGATTTTTCCCGGAGGTCAGCATGACTACCCAACGTCACTACTCGCCGATTGACCGTCTTCTGCTGCAAGCCGATGCCGCGATGCGCACCCTGCTGCCCTTCAGTGGCCAGCCGTACCGCCCGTCACCCGCCATCGTGCAGCCGGATGTGCAGATGAGCGACGAAGACACCCGCCATGTCGCCGGCCTGATGCGCATCAACCACACCGGTGAAGTCTGCGCCCAGGCGCTGTACCAGGGGCAGGCGCTGACCGCCAAGTTGCCGCAGGTACGTGCCGCCATGGAACACGCCGCTGAAGAGGAAATCGACCATCTGGTGTGGTGCGAACAGCGCATCCATCAACTGGGCAGCCATACCAGTGTGCTTAATCCGTTGTTCTACGGGATGTCGTTCGGCATCGGCGCTGTGGCCGGCCTGATCAGTGACAAGGTCAGCCTCGGTTTCGTCGCGGCCACTGAGCATCAGGTGTGCAAGCACTTGAACGAACACCTGGAGCAATTACCGGCCGAGGACGAGAAGTCCCGGGCGATTCTGGAGCAGATGCGCATTGATGAAGAACATCATGCGGAGAGTGCACTGGATGCGGGTGGTTTCCGCTTTCCGGCGCCGGTGAAGTTCGGGATGAGTCTGTTGGCGAAGGTGATGACCAAGAGTACCTACAGGATCTGACTTCAGTGTTGTCTGGCAGGGCCCCTTCGCGAGCAAGCTCGCTCCCACAGGGTTCTGTTTCGGTAATAAAAAAGGCGACTACCGCACGGTAGTCGCCTTTTTTGTGCCCGGGAATCTTACGTCGGCATGTTGCGCGCGTAGAAGATTTCCAGCATTTCGTGTTTCACACGCTCGGTCACCTGAGCGCGTTGCTCGGACGACAGATTGCTGGTGGCGTCGCCGAACAGGTAGTTGTCCAGTTCGAAGTTCTTCAGCAGCATTTTCGTGTGGAACAGGTTTTCCTGGTACACGTTCACGTCGGTCATCTGGTACGCGTCGCGAGTGTCTTCGGAAAGGTAGTTCTGGATCGAGTTGATCTCGTGGTCGATGAAGTGCTTGTTGCCTTCAACGTCACGGGTGAAGCCGCGCACACGGTAATCCACGGTCACGATGTCCGAATCGAACTGGTGAATGAGGAAGTTGAGCGCTTTAAGCGGTGAAATGACACCACAGGTCGACACGTCGATGTCCACACGGAACGTCGCGATACCGGCGTCCGGATGGATTTCCGGATAGGTATGCACCGTGATGTGACTCTTGTCGAGGTGGGCAAGGATGATTTCGGGCAATGGACCCGGGGACTCTTCGATCTGGCTGTCAGTCGGGGTCACCGGCTCTTCCGAGATCAGAATCGTGACGCTGGCACCCTGAGGCTCATAATTCTGACTGGCAATGTTCAGAATGTTGGCACCAATGATTTCGACAACTTCCGTGAGAATCTGCGTCAGGCGTTCGGCGTTGTACTCTTGATTGATGTACTCGACGTAAGCCTGCTGGTCTTGCGGGGTTTCCGCGTAGCAGATGTCATAGATGTTGAAGCTCAAGGTCTTTGTCAGGTTATTGAACCCGTGGAGCTTGAGTTTGCTTTTCACCGTTAAAAACTCTCTATGTATGCGGCGCAGCCGCGTGATCAAGCATGCCCGTCAAGTGCGAACAACGCACCTGCGTAGGACGGTTAACACCTCTTCGCGATGGCGATTTTGGTTATCTGTTCAGGCGGATGACCCGTCGGCTGACCGATCACTGCCCTGAAAAAAGTGGCGCATTATGCAGACGTCAGCGAGGGATCGCCAGAGTCTGCACTGCTTTTATGATAGTTGAATGTCGGCTCAGCCGAGTTCGACGATTTCATAATCGTGAGTGATCGCCACGCCGGCCGCGCCGAGCATGATCGAGGCCGAGCAATACTTCTCGGCAGACAGTTCGATGGCGCGCTTGACCTGGGCTTCTTTCAGGCCCCGGCCCTTGACCACGAAGTGCATGTGGATCTTGGTGAACACCTTCGGATCTTCGGTCGCGCGTTCGGCTTCGAGGAACGCTTCGCAGCTTTCAACCGCCTGACGCGACTTCTTCAGGATGCTGACCACGTCGAAGTTGCTGCAACCACCAACGCCCAGCAGGAGCATTTCCATCGGGCGAACACCCAGATTACGACCACCGGCGTCCGGCGGACCGTCCATGACCACGACATGACCGCTACCGGATTCGCCGAGGAACATGGCTTCGCCAGCCCATTGGATGCGTGCCTTCATCGCCAAGACTCCACTGTAGAAAAAAGGGTCGCCAGCTTAGCACAGGCCCTTGCTCTGACAGCGCTTGGCGTTCCTAGGACGGATGCCTCTGCGGTGTAGGTAATTTCTCGAATTTTCGACGAAGTGTCTGGTAAGCTGGCGCCAATTCGCTGGCGCCAATTGTCAGCCTGTGTAGCGACCGCCTTCAGCGCCTCATAAAAAATCAAACATCACCGTGCAGTCTTTTCGGGATACAACCATGGTTGCTATTACCCCCACACCCAAAATCAAGAACCTCGACAAGCTGTTGATGCATTGTCAGCGCCGTCGCCATGCGGCCAAGAGCAACATCATCTGCGCCGGCGATCGCTCGGACACGCTGTACTTCATCATCAAGGGTTCGGTGACGATCCTCATCGAAGATGACGACGGTCGCGAAATGATCATCGCCTACCTCAACGCCGGGGATTTCTTCGGCGAGCTGGGCCTGTTCGAACAAGCGGGTCAGGAGCAGGAGCGCAGTGCCTGGGTGCGGGCCAAGGTTGAATGTGAAATCGCCGAAATCAGCTACGTGAAGTTCCGCGAATTGTCGCAGCAGGATCCAGACATTCTTTACGTTCTCAGCGGACAAATCGCACAACGCCTGCGCAATACCACGCGCAAGGTCGGCGACCTGGCGTTCTTCGATGTCACCGGTCGCGTGGCCCGTTGCCTGCTGGAGTTGTGCAAGCAACCTGACGCGATGACCCACCCGGACGGCATGCAGATCAAGGTGACGCGTCAGGAAATCGGGCGGATTGTCGGTTGTTCGCGGGAGATGGTCGGTCGCGTGCTCAAGGATCTTGAAGAACGCAACCTGGTCGATGTGAAAGGCAAGACCATGGTGGTCTTCGGCACGCGCTAAGCGCGCTACTCAGGCGCTGTAGACCTGCGCCAGCATCAGTCGAAACAGCTCATCAAGACGCGCCAAAGCCGTTGGCGCGACGAACTTCTCATGCAGGGCGATGTGGCTTTCGGCCCGTACCCGCTGCTCCAGACCGCAAGCCTCGTTGAAGCGATTGACCGCCGCGACCATCGACTCGCGCTCGTTATCCATCAGCATCGCCCCATGCACCAACCCTACCGGACGCTGACCACCCTGACTCTGGCGCCAGCGCTGAGCGGTGCCGACCATCTTGCGGCCATCGAGATTGACGTTGAAGCGACCGTCGCAGAACGCGCCGGCGATTTCGCCCAACGACGACGTGCCGCCCAACTCATCCAGCAACTCGCAGATCGGATCGCACAGACGCCGGTAGCCGGTTTCGATGCGGTTCAAATCACCCTCGCTGCGGGGCGGGGCGTAGACCAACGCGATGTTGATGGTTGAAGCGGATTGCGGGACCGGTTCGCCACCGGTTTCCCGCAGCAATACCGGCCAACCGGCAGCAGCGGAGACTTCGCAGGCATGCTCGAAACCGGGCAGACGATTGAGGCGACGCGGCATGACCAAGGCGCGATCACTGGGTTGCCAGAACAGCAGGCCGAATTCGGCATCGCCGGCGCAGATCGAGGCCAACAGGTCTTGTTCGGCTTGTAGGCCGGCTTCGATGGGGAGAGGGACTGGCAGCGACATGACGAACTCCGGCAGATCTGGAATCTGTAGGGAATTGACTGGCCTCTTCGCGGGCAAGCCCGCTCCCACAGGGGACGCGGGCGCCTGCAAAGACGTGATCAGTCGAGGGTCGAACCACTGACCGGTACACCACGCTCCGGGAAGAACAGGCGCTGCAGTTCGGTGCCCGGGCTTTCCGCGCGCATGAACGCTTCGCCGACCAGGAATGCGTAGACGTCGCTGATTTCCATCAGCTCGACATCGGCACGGTTGAGAATGCCGCTCTCGGTGATCACCAGGCGATCGCGCGGGATGCGCGGCAGCAGGTCGAGGGTGGTTTCCAGGCTGACGTCGAAGGTGTGCAAGTTGCGGTTGTTGACCCCGACCAGCGGCGTGTCGAGGGTTTTCAGTGCGCGCTCCAGCTCATCGCCATCATGTACTTCAACCAGCACATCGAGACCGACGCCTTTGGCAACCGAGGCCAGCTCGGCCATTTTCACGTCGTCCAGTGCGGAGACGATCAGCAGCACGCAGTCGGCGCCCAGCGCGCGGGCTTCGACGATCTGGTACGGATCGATCATGAAGTCCTTGCGGATCACCGGCAATTTGCACGCGGCGCGGGCCTGTTGCAGGTAGACATCAGCGCCCTGGAAGTAGTCGATATCGGTCAGCACGGAAAGACAGGTCGCCCCGCCCTTCTCGTAGCTCTTGGCGATATCGGCAGGCACGAAGTTTTCGCGGATCACGCCTTTGCTCGGCGAAGCCTTTTTGATTTCGGCGATCACCGCCGGTTGCTTCGTCTTGGCCTGCGCCAGCAGGGCCTGGGCAAAACCACGGGGTGCATCGGCCGCCTTGGCCAGACTTTCCAGCTCGCTCAGGCTGACGCGAGCGCTGCGCTCGGCGACTTCCTGGACTTTGCGCGCCAGAATGTTTTCCAGAACCGTCGGTACACTCATCCCTCATTCTCCACTTTGAATACCGCGGTAAAGGCACCCAACTCCTCGAGTTTTTCCCGAGCAAGACCGGTGTGCAGAGCATCGTGCGCAAGTGCCACGCCTTCTTTGAGACTGGTCGCCAGGTCAGCCGCGTACAGCGCCGCACCGGCATTGAGCACAATCATTTCGGCAGCCTTCTGGCCGTTTTCGGTCTTGCGCTTGCCCAGCGCATCGCGGATCAGCGCCAGCGAAGCTTCCGGGCCTTCGACCGACAGACCGTGCAGGCTCTGGCTCTTCATGCCCAGATCTTCCGGCTCGACCCAATATTCGGTGATTTCGTTGTTCTTCAGCTCAGCCACAAAAGTCGGCGCGGCAAGACTGAACTCGTCCAGACCGTCCTTCGAATGCACCACCAGTACGTGCTTGCTGCCCAGGCGCTGCAAGACTTCGGCCAATGGCCGGCACAGCGCAGGGGTAAACACGCCCACCACCTGATGTTTGACACCGGCCGGATTCGTAAGCGGGCCGAGCATGTTGAACAGCGTACGCAGGCCGAGATCGCGGCGCGGGCCGGCGGCGTACTTCATCGCTTTGTGGTGAGTTTGGGCAAACATGAAACCGATGCCGACGTTGTCGATGCAACGGGCGACCTGTACCGGCGTCAGGTTCAGGTAGATGCCGGCTGCTTCCAGCAGGTCGGCGCTGCCGCTTTTGCCCGACACTGCACGGTTACCGTGCTTGGCCACGGTGCAACCCGCCGCCGCGACGACGAACGCGGACGCCGTCGATACGTTGAAAATGTTCGCACCGTCACCGCCGGTGCCGACCACATCGACCACGCCGTCGAGGGTCTTGAGTTCGACCTGATCGGCCAGCTCACGCATCACGGAAACCGCGCCGACGATTTCGTCGATGCTCTCGCTCTTCATGCGCATCGCCATCATGAACGCGCCAATCTGCGCCTCGGTGCATTGACCGGTCATGATTTCGCGCATCACGTCGCGCATTTCTTCGGTACTGAGGTCGAGGTGTTCGACGATACGGCTCAGGGCTGTCTTGATGTTCATGGGAGTCCTTAGCGCGTGCCGCCGGTTTGTTTGAGGAAGTTGGCAAACAGTTCATGGCCCTGTTCAGTCAGGATCGACTCAGGGTGGAACTGTACGCCCTCAATGTTCAGGGTCTTGTGACGCAGGCCCATGATTTCATCGACCGAGCCGTCGTCGTGCTGCGTCCACGCGGTCAGCTCCAGGCACTCGGGCAAAGTATCGTGTTTGACGATCAGCGAGTGGTAGCGGGTAACCGTCAGCGGATGATTCAGACCGGCAAAAACGCCCTTGTCCTCGTGGAATACCGGGCTAGTCTTACCGTGCATTACCTGACGGGCACGCACGACATCGCCGCCGAAGGCCTGACCGATGGACTGATGGCCCAGGCAGACGCCAAGGATCGGCAGTTTGCCGGCGAAATGTTTGATGGCTTCGATGGAGATGCCGGCTTCGGTCGGCGTGCACGGGCCTGGCGAGACCACGATGCGCTCCGGGTTGAGCGCTTCGATTTCAGCGATGGTCAGTTCGTCGTTGCGCACGACCTTGACCTCGGCCCCCAGCTCGCCGAGGTATTGCACAACGTTGTAAGTAAAGGAGTCGTAGTTGTCGATCATCAGCAACATGGCGTTTCGAACCTCTTGAATTCTGACTTGGAGACAGCCTTCGAATGACTTGCCCGCAGGGCGCTGCACGATGTCGGACGCACAGGTGGCGTCGGCACAGCGGTATTTCAAACGGGCAAGGAAGGCAAAGCGATACAGATCCGGCCGGGCCGGCAGAAAAGATTCAGGCGCGCCAACGCCAACGGGCGTGTGCCTTGATGACTTGATCCAGAAGTTTGCTGACGATCAACACGGGGAAGGTCTCGTTCATACGTTCCGGCACAGTAACTTAGCTGGGCAGAGCGTGCAATATGGCGGGGCTGACGGGGGGCAAAACAACAGGGGTGTTCGCGACCGATGGCAAAAGGCCGGAAGTTTTTGGTACTGTCGTTTTGTTCACTACAACAATAAATAAACGGACTTGCTCATGATCAAACAGACGTTGTTCGTACCGCTTGCCGGATGCCTGCTCGCCATGGCTTGCGCCCAGGCTTACGCAGCACCCGCGCCCTATTCCAACTTCATCGTGTTCGGCGACAGTCTGAACGATGCCGGGACCTTCAGCGACCCGGGCGGCCCTGCCGGCGCCACCCAGCGCTACACCAACCGCACCGGCCCGCTGTACAAGGATGGAACCGGGGAAAACCGAGATCTTAATGCCACCCAGATCATTGGCGGCAAGCTGGGTTTCAATCCGAACCAGACCGCCTCTTCATCCTCGGCGGTACGCGCCAGCGAAGGTCTGCCCGATGGCAACAACTGGGCGGTCGGCGGCTATCGCACTGACCAGATTCTCGACTCGATCACCACGGAGTCGGCCACCGGTGAACGCACCCGCGCCGGTTACCTGCCGTCGAACGGCTTCCGTGCCGATCCGAACGCGCTGTATTACCTGTCCGGTGGCGGCAACGACTTCCTGCAAGGTCGCGTGCTCAGCCTCGATCAGGCCAGCTCGGCAGCCGATCGCCTGGCCGACAGCGTACGCACACTGCAAGGCGCCGGCGCCAAATACATCATGGTCTGGCTACTGCCGGACATCGGCCTGACCCCGGCGATCAACGGCTCGCCGCTGCAGGGTTTCACCTCCCAGCTCAGCGCGCAGTTCAACACCGAACTGGTCAGCCAGCTGCAGGGCATCAACGCTGAAATCATCCCGCTGAACATTCCAGTGCTGCTCAAGGAAGTGTTCGCCAACCCGGCGCAGTTCGGTCTCGCCACCGACCAGAACCTGACCGCCACCTGCTTCAGCGGCAACAGCTGCACCGAGAACGCCCGATACGGCATCAACAGCGCCACGCCGGATCCGTACAAATTGATCTACAACGACTCGGTGCACCCGACCGAAGCCGGCCAACGCCTGATCGCCGACTACGCCTACTCGCTGCTGGCCGCCCCGTGGGAACTGACCCTGCTGCCGGAAATGGCTCAAGGCGCCTTGCGCGCGCACCAGGATGAACTGCGCAATCAATGGCTGGCCGACTGGGAAAACTGGCAGGGCATCGGCCAATGGCGGGCGATTGTCGCCGGTGGCGGCCAACATCAGGATTTCGACGGCCAGCACAGCGCAGCCAGTGCCGATGGCAATGGCTATAACCTGAATATCGGCGGCAGCTATCGCGTCAACGAAGCCTGGCGGGTCGGTCTGGCCGCGGGTCTCTACCACCAGAAACTCGAAGCCGGCGACGCTGACTCCGAATACAAACTCAACTCCTACATGGGCACCGCGTTCGCCCAGTACCAGCAAGATCGCTGGTGGGGCGACCTGGCGATGACCGCCGGGAAACTCGACTACGACAGCCTCAAGCGTAAATTCCAGCTCGGGGTCAACGAGCGCGGGGAGAAAGGCGACACCGACGGCTATGTACTGGCGATCAGCGGCCGTATCGGCTACGACATTGCGCAGCAGGCCAGCAGTCCGTGGCACCTGTCGCCGTTTGTCAGCGCCGACTTCGGCAAGACTGAAGTCGATGGTTATTCGGAAAAAGGCGCGGACGCCACAGCGCTGACCTTCGATGACCAGTCACGCAACTCGCGGCGTCTGGGCCTGGGTATTCAAGGCAAGTACCAGATCACCGCGCAGACCGAAGTGTTCGGCGAATTCGCTCACGAGCGTGAGTACAACGACGACCGCCAGGATCTGACCATCAACCTCAACAGCCTGCCAGGTAATCGCTTTACCCTCGAAGGCTACGAGCCGCAGACCAACCTCAATCGCCTGAACCTGGGCGTGAGCCACAAGCTCACGCAGGATTTGGCGTTGCGCGCCAGCTACAACGTGCGCAAGGATGATGACTTCACCCAGCAAGGGGTGAACGTGGGGGTCAGTCTGGATTTCTGATCTGTAGGCATAAAAAACGCGGCGCCTGTGAGGGCGCCGCGTTTTTTTTATGCCAGACCACAATCCAATGTGGGAGCGGGCTTGCTCGCGAAAGCGGTGTATCAGCCAACATCCATTTTGAATGTCAGGCCGCATTCGCGAGCAAGCCCGCTCCCACAGGGGGACTGTGTGAACTCAGCTTTCCGGGGTCTGCTCAGCCAGGGCCACGGCACGGAACATCGCGCGGCGCTTGTTCAGGGTTTCTTCCCATTCCAGTGCCGGCACCGAGTCGGCAACGATGCCGCCACCGGCCTGCACGTGCAGTTCGCCGTTCTTGATCACCGCGGTACGAATCGCAATCGCGGTGTCCATATTGCCGTTCCAGGCGAAGTAACCGACCGCACCGCCATACACGCCACGCTTGACCGGCTCCAGTTCGTCGATGATTTCCATCGCACGGATCTTCGGCGCGCCGGACAAGGTGCCCGCCGGCAGAATCGCCCGCAGTGCGTCCATCGCGGTCAGCCCGGCCTTCAACTGGCCGGTGACGTTGGAGACGATGTGCATCACGTTGGAATAGCGCTCGATGACCATTTTCTCGGTGAGCTTCACCGAACCGATTTCCGAAACCCGGCCAGTGTCGTTACGACCGAGGTCGATCAGCATCAGGTGCTCGGCGATCTCTTTGTCGTCCGACAGCAGATCCTCTTCCAGCGCCAGATCCGCCTCTTCGGTGGCCCCGCGTGGACGAGTGCCGGCAATCGGGCGCACGGTGATCAGGTTGTCTTCGACCCGCACCAGCACTTCCGGCGAACTGCCGACGACGTGGAAGTCGCCGAAGTTGAAGAAGTACATGTACGGCGTCGGGTTGAAGCAACGCAGGGCACGATACAGATCGATCGGCGCGGCCTTGAAGTCGATCGACATGCGTTGCGACGGCACGACCTGCATGCAGTCGCCCGCGAGGATGTATTCCTTGATGGTGTCGACGGCTTTTTCGTAGTCGCTCTGGGTGAAACTGGAGCGAAACACCGGATCAGCGGCTTGTTGCTTGCTGAAATCCAGGCCACGGCGCGGGGTGATCGGCTGGCGCAGTTTCTCCAGCAGTTCCTGCAATTGCGCCTGCCCCTGCTCGTAAGCATCGGCTTGCGCCGGGTCAGCGAGGACAATCGCGTGCATCTTGCCCGCGAGGTTGTCGAACACCACCACCGCATCAGAGACCATCAGCAGAATGTCCGGCACGCCCAGTGGATCCGGGTTCGGGCATTTGCCCAGACGTTTCTCGACATAGCGCACGCAGTCGTAACCGAAGTAGCCGACCAGACCACCGTTGAAACGCGGCAGACCGGCGATGGTCGGCACGTTGTAGCGGGCCTTGAAGGTTTCGACGAAGGCGAGCGGGTCTTCGACGTCATGGCTTTCGGTCTCGACGCCATCGACGGTGATGCTCACGTGATGGTCGTGCACCCGCAGCACAGTGCGGCACGGCAGGCCGATGATCGAGTAACGGCCCCATTTCTCGCCACCCTGCACCGATTCGAGCAGATAGGAGTTGGGCTGGTCGGCCAGTTTCAGGTAGATCGACAGCGGCGTGTCGAAGTCGGCCAGGGTTTCGCAGGCCAACGGAATGCGGTTGTAGCCGTCAGCGGCCAAGCGCAGGAATTCTTCGCGGATCATGAGGTGCCTCGTGGTGTGAGGTGCTAACAGTCAGGTATGCAAACGCGCCGGCAAGCCGGCCAGGAACCAGTCAGGCGCGCCAACGCCAGCGGGCCAGGGCCTTGATGACTTTCATCCAGAGTTTGCGGGTGACCACCACGATGGCGTTTCCAGAAGGAGATTGAGAAGCGTCGGGCAACGTTATCTCAGCGGCAGTACCGAGGCAACCGGGAATTAGCTTGCGCAGATCGTCGATCACCAGTGCCGGGGATTCCTCGGCAATCGGTCGACCGTGGTTATAGCCGTAGCTCAGCGCCACACACTTGACCCCCGCCGCTTTCGCCGCCTGCACGTCACTGCGCGAGTCGCCGACGAACAGCGATTGCGAGGCCGGGATGTTGGCCATTTTCATCACGAAGAACAGCGCGGCCGGATCAGGCTTCTTCTGCGGCAGGGTGTCGCCGCCGATGATCCATTTGAAGTAGCGGCCGATCTTCATCTGATCCAGCAGCGGTGCGACGAAACGCTCCGGCTTGTTGGTGATCAGCGCCATGGCCACGCCCTGCTTGTGCAACCACTTGAGGGTGTCGCGCACGCCGGGATAGACCACGGTCAGCTCATGACTCGCGCCGTAGGCTTCCATGAACACTTCCAGCGCGTGCTCGGCCTCGACGTCGTCCACCGCCGAATGATCGATGCCACCGGCCAGCGCCCGGCGCACCAGCACCGGTGCGCCGTTGCCGACCCACTCGCGCACCGCCTCGATGCCGGCAGGCTTGCGGCCGAGGGAGAGCAGCATGGTGTCCACCGCGGCCGCCAGGTCGGGAACCGAGTCGATCAACGTGCCATCCAGATCGAACATCACCAACCGTGGCAGTTGCCCCGGGAACAGCTGCTCAAAACCGCTCATGGGCGCGCCAGCGCCAGTTCGGAACGCATCTTGTCGATGACTTCCTGATAGTTCGGCGCATTGAAGATCGCCGAACCGGCGACGAAGGTGTCAGCACCGGCCGCGGCGATTTCACGGATATTGTTGACGTTGACGCCGCCGTCGATTTCCAGACGAATGTCGCGGCCCGAGGCATCGATGATCGCCCGCGCTTCGCGCAGTTTATCGAGGGTGCCGGGGATGAACTTCTGCCCGCCGAAGCCCGGGTTGACGCTCATCAGCAAGACCATGTCGACCTTGTCGATCACGTACTTGAGCACGTCCAGCGGGGTCGCTGGGTTGAACACCAGCCCGGATTTGCAGCCGCCTTCACGGATCAGTTGCAGCGAACGATCGACGTGCAGCGTGGCTTCCGGGTGGAAAGTGATGTACGTCGCACCGGCCTCGATGAAGTCGCCGACGATGCGATCCACCGGGCTGACCATCAGGTGCGCGTCGATCGGCGCGGTGATGCCGTACTTGCGCAATGCTGCGCAGACCATCGGGCCAATGGTCAGGTTCGGCACGTAGTGGTTGTCCATGACATCGAAGTGGACGAAGTCGGCACCGGCGGCCAGAACATTGTCCACTTCTTCGCCGAGGCGGGCGAAGTCGGCGGAGAGAATCGACGGAGCAATTACGAAGGGCTGCATGACGCACCTTTTCTGAGCTAAATCACGATGGCGCGCATTGTATACCTCAAGTTTCCGTGCGCGCACCGTGACCGCGATGATCAGTACGCCGCTCGGTAGATCTTCTCGATATCCGCAGCGCTGAGCTTGCGCGGGTTGTTGCGCATCAAACGCTCGATTCCCGCGGCCTCCACAGCCATGGCCGGGATCGCCTCTTGCGGCACACCGAAAGTGCGCAGCCCGGCCGGAATTTCCACCGCCGCACACAGTTCGGTCATCGCCTGCACGGCTTTGTCCGCCGCCTCGGTGGCGCTCAGATGAGCGGTCTTCACCCCCATGGCTTCGGCGATATCCTGCATGCGCTCGACACAGGCCATCTTGTTCCAGGTCATGACATACGGCAGCAACAAGGCGTTACTGACGCCATGGGCAATGTTGAAACGCCCGCCCAACGGATAGGCCAACGCATGCACCGCGCCGACCCCGGCATTGCCGAACGCCATGCCGGCCATCAGGCTGGCGGTGGCCATGTCTTCACGGGCTTGCAGGTTGCCGCCATTGGCGTAGGCCTTGGGCAGCGCCCTGGCGATCAACTTGATTGCGCCGAGCGCCAGCGAGTCGGTGATCGGCGAAGCGTTGACCGACAGATAGGATTCGATGGCATGCACCAGCGCATCGACGCCACTGGCGGCGGTGACGCTGCGCGGGCAGGTCAGGGTCATTTGTGGACTGACCAGCGCCACGTCCGGCAGCAGGTAGTCGCTGACGATGCCTTTCTTCAGTTGTGCAACCTTGTCGGAGAGGATGGCGACGTTGGTCACTTCCGAGCCGGTGCCGGCGGTGGTCGGGATGGCGATCAGCGGCGGACCTTTGCGCGGCACCTGCTCGACGCCGAACAGGTCTTCCAGCGCGCCGTGATAGCCGGCGTACGCGGCAACGCTCTTGGCGATGTCGATGGCACTGCCGCCGCCCAGGCCGATCAAGCCGTCATGCCCGCCCTCGCGATACACGCGCATGCAATCTTCGACGATGGCGATTTCCGGGTCCGGCAGCACCCGGTCGAAGATCTCGTACTCGCGCCCGCCCAATTGGCACAGCGCCAGCTCCACGGTGCCGGACTTGACCAGCGCGGCGTCGGTGACGATCAGCGGGTTGTCGATATCCAGCCGCGTGAGTTCCGCCGCCAGTTGCTCGATGGCCCCGGCGCCGGTGATCAGTTTGTGAGCGATTTTGAACTGGGACAGACTCATTGTGCGCAGCCTCTTATAGATGTGGGAGCTGAGCACAAGCGTAGTTGAGGGATCCGGGTTGTCTGCCATTCACCCCATGAATGAGACAAAACTTCGCATACAACACAAATCCCTTGTGGGAGGGGGCTTGCTCCCGAAAGCGGTGGGTCAGTCGACATCTACTTCAACTGATCCACCGCTTTCGGGAGCAAGCCCCCTCCCACAGTTTTTATCGTGTACAGCTTCAGACTTGGGCAGTGCGAAGTTTCTCGCTACGACCGCGCAGCCATTCGAGGGTTAACAGCAGGATGACGGAGAAGGCGATCAACAAAGTTGCCGCAGCAGCAATCGTCGGACTGAGGTTCTCGCGAATCCCGCTGAACATCTGCCGTGGCAGCGTCGCCTGCTCGGGGCCGGCGAGGAACAGCGTCACCACCACTTCATCGAACGATGTGGCGAAAGCAAACAACGCCCCGGAAATCACTCCCGGCGCAATCAGCGGCAGGGTCACCCGGCGGAACGTGGTCAACGGCGATGCGCCGAGGCTGGCCGCCGCCCGCACCAGATTCTGATTGAAACCCTGCAACGTCGCCGACACGGTGATGATCACGAACGGCACACCCAGCACTGCGTGCACCACGATCAGCGAGAAGAAGCTGTTGCCCAGACCCAGCGGCGCGAAGAACAGATAACTCGCCACACCAATGATCACCACCGGCACCACCATCGGCGAAATCACCAGCGCCATCACCAGCGCCTTGCCGGGGAAATCGCCACGGGTCAGGCCAATGGCGGCCAGCGTGCCGAAGACCATCGCCAGCACCGTTGCCGCGGGGGCGACGATGATGCTGTTCTTCAGCGAACGCATCCATTCCGCCGAGGCGAAGAAGTCCTGATACCAGTGCAGGGAGAAGCCCTGCAGTGGGTACACCAGAAAACTGCCGGAGTTGAACGACAGCGGCACGATCACCAGCACCGGCAGAATCAGGAACAGCAGGATCAGGCCGCAGAGAATCCGCAAGCTGTAGAACCACACCCGTTCGATGGGCGACATGTAAGGACTCAGCATTTCAAATTCCCCTTAGCTCAGGCGCAGGCGACTGGCGCCCACCAGCCAGCTGTAGATCAGATACAGCACCACGGTCGCCAGCAGCAACAAGCCGCCCAGTGCAGTGGCCATGCCCCAGTTGATGCTGGTGTTGGTGTAGAACGCGACGAAGTAACTGACCATCTGATCGTTCGGGCTGCCGAGCAGCGCCGGGGTGATGTAGTAGCCGATGGCGAGAATGAACACCAACAGGCAACCGGCACCGACGCCGGCATAAGTCTGCGGGAAATACACCCGCCAGAAACTGGCGAACGGATGGCAGCCCAGCGAGATCGCGGCGCGCATGTAGGTCGGCGAGATGCCTTTCATCACGCTGTAAATCGGCAGAATCATGAACGGCAGCAGGATGTGCACCATCGAGATGTAGACCCCGGTGCGGTTGAACACCAGCTCCAGCGGCTTATCGATGATGCCCATGGCCATCAGCGCGCTGTTGATCAGCCCGCCCGATTGCAGCAACACGATCCACGCCGCGACCCGCACCAGAATCGAAGTCCAGAACGGCAGCAGCACCAGAATCATCAGCAGGTTGCTTTGCCGCGAGGGCAGGTTTGCCAGCAGGTAGGCCAGTGGATAGGCGAGGAACAGGCAGATCACGGTGATGACCAGCCCCATCCAGAAAGTCCGGGCAAAAATGTCGAGGTAGATCGCCTGATCCGGGGTGGCCGGCGCCACTTCACCAAGGTCGTCGATGCGGTGATCGACTGCCGCCAGCAGATAGTAAGGCGTGATGTTGCTGGTGTTGCGGCGCACCGCTTGCCAGTAGGCCGGATCGCCCCAACGCTCGTCGAGCGCTTCGAGGGCTTCTTTATAGGAGGCCGGCTCGCTGGCGAAAGGCAGCGCGCGGGCGGTTTTGGTCAGCAGGCTGCGATAGCCGGCCAACTCCATGTTCAAGCGCTTGGACAGATCGCCCAAGGTCTGGTTTTTGCGGGCTTCGGCGAGGTCTTCGCCGGCGGCTTTATAAACCGGTTCGGCGGGCAGGCCGCGGCCGTCCCAACTGGCGATGGCCGCCACGGTGCGTGGCATGCCGCCGACCACTTCCGGGTTGCCGACGCTTTTATAGAGCAGCGCCACAATCGGCACCAGGAACACCAGCAACAGAAACAGCACCAGCGGCGCAATCAACGCCTGAGCCTTCCAGCGGTTGACCCGCTCGGCGCGCTTGAGCTTCTGCTTCAAGGTGGGGCTGGTGCCCTCGTTCAGGGGAACGGCGATGGCCATGACGTACTCCGCAAATCTTTGATCGTTACAGAGGTGGCGAACCACCTCTGTTGTGTTGAAACACCATGCCTGATGATGGCGATTCCCTGTGGCGAGCGAGCTTGCTCGCGCTGGGCTGCGAAGCGGCCCCAAAATTGTGTGGGCAGTGCCAATTTTGTGAGTGCTGCGCACTGGTGCGCCAGCCCGGTCAAGCGGGAGCAAGCTCCCTCGCCACAGGAGCCCTCATAGTGGGAGCGATGGTTATTTCGCAGCCCAGGAATTGAAGCGCTGCTCCAGTTGCTCGCCGTTGTCAGCCCAGAAGCTGACGTCGATCTGCACCTGGTTGGCGATGTTTTCCGGGGTGGTCGGCATGTCTTTCAGTACGTCCTTGCTCAGCAGCGGTACCGCTTGGGTGTTGGCCGGGCCGTAGGCGATGTTTTCCGAGTAGGTCTTCTGTTGCTGCGGCTGAACCGAGTAGGCAATGAACTTCTTCGCAGCATCGGCGCGGGTCTTGTCCAGACCTTTCGGGATGGCCCACGCGTCGAAGTCGTAGATGCCGCCGTTCCAGACGACCTTGAGGTTGGATTCTTTCTGCACGGCCGCGATGCGACCGTTGTAGGCCGAGCTCATGACCACGTCACCGGAAGCGAGGTATTGCGGCGGTTGGGCGCCCGCCTCCCACCACTGGATGTAAGGCTTGAGTTCGTCGAGTTTCTTGAAGGCGCGATCCTGACCGTCCTTGCCGGCCAATACTTTGTAAACGTCTTTTGGTGCAACACCGTCAGCCATCAACGCGAATTCCAGAGTGTACTTGGCGCCTTTACGCAGGCCGCGCTTGCCCGGGAATTTCTTGGTGTCCCAGAAATCTGCCCAACTGGCGGGTGGCGCTTTGAGCTTGTCGGCGTTGTATGCCAGCACGGTCGACCAGACGAAGAAGCCCACGCCGCACGGCTGGATCGCGCCCTTTACATAGTCTTCGGTCTTGCCGAACAGCGCCGGGTCGAGTTGCTCGAACATGTCTTCATCACAACCACGGGCCAGCTCCGGGGATTCAACTTCCACCAGATCCCAAGACACACTCTTGGTATCGACCATGGCTTTGACCTTGGCCATTTCGCCGTTGTACTCGCCAGCAACGATCTTGCCGTTGCCCGCCGCCTGCCACGGTGCGTAGAACGCTTTTTCCTGGGCGGCCTTGTTCGCCCCGCCAAACGACACCACAGTCAGATCAGGGCCGGCGGCCATCGCGTGTGCCGCACCCATCAGGCCCAGGGTCAGGGCTGTCAACTTCAGGGATCTCAACATTTATTGTTCTCTCCACGTGCAGGGTTGGTGTTGGTATTGCGGGGGGCGATCAGTTCGCCTCTAACAGCGGGTCGAGCGCACGAACGTGCTCGACCTGCCAGCCAAGCGGAACCACGTCCCCGACCGCGAGCGCTGGATCGAGCTCGGCAATCGGCTGTTTCACGAAGAAGTCGGTCTTGCCGCAGACTTCCAGGCGCACCCGGACGTGGTCGCCCAGATAGATGAATTCCGCCACCCTCCCTGAGAAGCGGTTTACGCATTGGTCGCTCGAACCGTTGAGGCTCACGCGCTCCGGGCGAATCGACAGAGTCACGGGTTCGCCGGTCTGGCCGACGTTGACCGCCAGCGCCTCGACCTTCTCGCCACGGCCCAGCTCGACCACGCAGCGCTCGCCGCTCTGACTGAGCAGACGGCCGTTGAGGCGGTTGTTCTCGCCGATGAAGTTGGCGACGAAGGTGTTTTTCGGCTCTTCGTAGAGGGTGCGCGGCGGGGCGATCTGCTGGATTTCGCCCTGATGAAACACGGCGACGCGGTCGGACATGGTCAGGGCTTCACCCTGGTCGTGGGTCACGTAGACCACGGTCACGCCGAGGCGCTGGTGCAGGTGCTTGATCTCCATCTGCATGTGTTCGCGCAATTGCTTGTCGAGTGCGCCCAGCGGTTCGTCCATCAGCACCAGTTGCGGTTCGAACACCAGTGCCCGGGCCAGCGCCACACGCTGCTGCTGACCGCCGGAGAGTTGCGCCGGATAGCGCGACGCGAAGGCGTCGAGCTGGACCATGCTCAGGACTTTCTTGACCTTGTCGCTGACGTCGCTCTTGTTCAAGCCACGGACGGTCAGCGGGAAAGCCAGGTTCTCGGCTACGGTCATGTGCGGGAACAGCGCGTAGTTCTGGAACACCATGCCGATGTCGCGCTTGTGCGGCGGCACGTTGTTGATCGCACGGCCGGCCAGGAGGATTTCGCCGGCGGTCGGGGTTTCGAAGCCGGCAAGCATCATCAGGCTGGTGGTCTTGCCCGAGCCGGACGGCCCGAGCAGGGTCAGGAACTCGCCTTTGCGAATGTCCAGGTTGAGGTCTTTGACGATCAGGTTCTCGCCGTCGTAGCTCTTCTGCACTCCACGAAAGCTGACCAGCACGTCACTGGTCCCTGCGTTTGAATCGACCTGGCTCATACCCACACCTTTGTTATTGGTAACTGCTCTGGATTAAGCCTAGTGGCTGGCGCCAGCCACGCAAATCGGGGCGCAGGAGAGAATCGCCTCAGCCGGATGGAAGGTTGGGGGTAGGGATTGCCCTACAAGGATGGCGCGTTTTGGCAAGCGCAGCGGAAGCGACGAGCGGCGAGCCGCAAGAACAGGCAAACGCGGCTGTCGCTAATGGATATGCCCACAATTGCAGGCCAGATGGAGATTCCCTGTGGGAGCGGGCTTGCTCGCGAACGCGGTGTGTCAGTCACTGAATGATTGGATGACACACCGCATTCGCGAGCAAGCCCGCTCCCACAGTAGAAATACGGTGTGCTTAGAGGAGTTTATGTTCCATCGCGTATTTCACCAGCTCGGCCAGCGAGGTGATGTTGAGCTTCTGCATCAGCCGCGCCTTATGGGTGCTGATGGTCTTGCTGCTCAGGGCCAGTTGCTGGGCGATGTCGTTGACGTTGGCGCCTTGGGCCAGGCGCTCGAACACCGAGAACTCGCGTTCGGACAACAGCGAATGCAACGGACGCGTGTCAGTCAGGCCGACCTCGAAGACCATCCGGTCGGCCAGCTCCGGGTCGATGTAACGCCCGCCGGCCGCGACCTTGCGAATAGCTGTCAGCAACAGCGCCGGATCACTGTCCTTGGTCGCATAGCCAGCGGCGCCGACCTTCAGCGCACGGGCAGCCATTTGTGCTTCGTCGTGCATCGACAACACCAGAATCGCCGGCGGATTGTTCAGCGCGCGAATCCGCGGGATCGCTTCCAGTCCATTGACCCCGGGCATCGAGATGTCCAGCAACACCACTTCACATGGCACGCTGCGCAGGGTTTCGAGGAGTTGTTCGCCATTACTCGCCTCCCCCACCACTTGCAGATCCTTGGCCAGGCCGATCAATTGCTTGATGCCTTCACGGACGATGGTGTGGTCTTCGGCTACCAATACACGGATCAAGTTTTTCTCCAGATTTCAGGTACACACCAAACCCTGTGGGAGCGAGCCTGCTCGCGATAGCGTCAGCTCAAACACCACAAACCTTCAAACCTCACTCACCGGCACCCACACATGCAGACTGGTGCCCTCCCCCGGTTCACTCTCAAGCACCAGCCGCCCGCCCATGATCAGCACCCGCTCGCGCATACCGACCAAACCAAAGGAAGTCGGCCGATCCGCAGTGGCGACAAAGCCTACGCCATCATCGCTGACCGTCAGACACAACTCATCGTCTTCCAGCACCAGCGTCAGCTCCACAGTATGCGCCTGGGCATGGCGCATGACGTTGGTCAGCGCCTCCTGCAGGATACGGAACAGGCCAATCGCCTTGGCATCGCTGAGCGCCGGCAGATTGTCCGGCACCTGCACCAGACACGGAATCTGCGTACGCGCCTCGAAGCGCCGCGCCTGCCACTCGATCGCCGAGGCGATCCCGGCATCGAGGATCGGCGGGCGCAGCGCCGTCGCCACATCGCGCACCAACTGGAACAACTGGGCGATCAGGCGTTTCATGCTGTTCAAGCGCTCGTTCAGCCCCGGGTCGAGCTGCGCATAGGCCAGCTCGCACATCGAGGTTTCCAGTTTCAGCACCGTGAGCATCTGCCCCAGCTCATCGTGCACTTCGCGGGCGATTCGCGCCTTCTCTTCTTCGCGCACGCTTTCCAGGTGCGCCGACAATTCGCGCAGTTGCTCGCGGGACGCGGCCAGCTCCAGTTCAATGCGCTTGCTTTCGCTGATGTCCCAGACGATGCCGTCCCAGACATAGGCGCCATCCTCCAGTTGGCGGGTGATCGCCTTGATCTCGGCCCAGCGCTGTTCGCCCTGGCGAGTGAGGATGCGGCCCTGCCACGACCAGTCACTGTCGGTGTCCAGCGCCTGATCCTGGGTCTGGTGGTAACTGGCCCTGTCTTCGGGATGCACCAGACTGCGCAAGCCCATGTCACGGTGCGCGATGGCGGCCGGCGCGTAACCGACCAGGCTCTCGCTGCCCTCACTGATGTAGGCGAAATCGATCTGCCCGGTCACCGCCGCCCGCTCCAGACGGAACACCAGTCCCGGCACGTTGGCGGCGATGCCTTGCAAGCGCGCTTCACTTTCCTGCAACGCAGCCAGTGCTCGGCGACGCTCGGTGACGTCGGTGAGGTAAACCACCAGATACTCGCTGTCGCGAAAGCGCAGGAAACTCAGCGAGACGTCCGCCGGCAAGATGCTGCCATCAGCGCGCACGCAACTGGTTTCAAAGCTCAGCGGCCCTTCTTCACTGGCCCGCGCGCGTTTCCACAGGTTGAGCCAGCGGTCCATGTGCAGACCGGGTTCGAAGTCGATCAGCGGCCGCTCGATCAGCGCGCCCTGTGGATAACCGAGCATGTGTTCCGCCGCGCGGTTCGCGTAGCGCACATGGCTGTCCCAGTTGACCCAGAGAATGCCGACGGTGCTTTGATCGATGGAAAACTGGGTCAGGCGCAAGGCTTCTTCGCTGGCCGCGCGCAGGGCAATATCTTCCCGGGCCGCCAGCAGGCGCTGTTCGAGGCTATGTTGCTGGCGTCGCTGCCAGACCACGATGGCCACACAACTGAGCAGCAACACGGCAAACAGCAGACTGAGGTTCTGCCAGAACCCCGGCGATTCGGTGAGGCGCGGGTACTTGGGTTGCAGCCATTGGTTGTGCAGGCGCTCCAGATCCTTGGCCGGGATCGCCCGCAAGGCGCTTTCGATAATCCCGGCCAACTGTGGCCAGTCCCGCCGCGTGGCGACTCGCAACAGCTGCGGCAAGCCGATATCGCCGACCACCACCAGCCCGGCGAACTCCGGCTCGGCGGACAATCGCCCGAGTTGCGCTTCGTCCACCACGGCGTAGGACGCTTGCTGAGTCAATAACAGTTGCAACGCCTGACGCTCCAGCGGCACGCCTTGCAGATTCAGGTGCGGATAATTGCTGCGCAAATAATCGGCGGTGACGCTGGGCATGCGCACGGCGACGCGGGACAGGCTGTCGAGCTTTTCCAGCTCGACCACGCCGCCGCTCTTCTGGTCGCTGACCACCAGTTGCGGCACACGCATGTAAGGATCGGAAAACAGCCACAGGCGCAGTGCCTCCGGGGTCTGGGTCAAGCCCGGGGCGATGTCGATTTCACCTTCGCGAGCGGCCTCCTCCAGTTGTGTCAGATCCTGAAAATTGCGCCAGCTCAGATCGACATTCAGGGTTTTGGCCAGTGACTTCATCAATTCGACATTGGCCCCGGACAAGCGCTGCAGACGCCGGTCGTACTGCGCGTACGGTGCCTGCAACACCAGACCGACGCGCAGCTCCCGGTGCTGCGCCAGCCATTGCTGCTCGCCGGGCGTCAACAGCGCCGCGTGCGCCGCCGGCGCAGACGCCGCCCAGCCCATCAAGGGAAAACACAACCAGCCGATAACCCACAGGCAGCAAAAACGCATCATTGAAGTCTCGTACACTGACAAATTCTGACCAACCCATTAGGCTGCCGGGATACTTTTCTGGCCTGGAATAACCGATGCCCTCTGTCTACCGCCTGGCAATGCCAGCATTGTGCCTGTCGCTGATCCTGCCTTGTGCGTTTTCCGTCGAGGCTGCCGATCCGGCGCCCGCCTCCACCGCCGGGCAACCGGCCACCGAAAAACCGGCCGAACGCCAGCCACTGCTTGAGCGTAGTCAGGAAGAAGCCGCGGCACTCGAACGCAAAGTCCCGGCGCAAGAACAGCAGCAACTGCAGGCCGGCGCCGACACTTTCCTCGCCCTGTGGAAACCGGCCAACACCGCCGACCCGAAAGGTGCGGTGATTATCGTCCCGGGCGCCGGCGAAACCGCTGACTGGCCGCAAGTGATCGGCCCGCTGCGCAACAAATTGCCCGACGTCGAGTGGAGCAGCCTGAGCATCACCCTGCCGGATCTGCAAAGCGATGTCATCGCCCCGCGCGTGATTGCGCCCGCCGCCGCGCCGAAAGCCCCGGAAAGTGGCAGCAAGGATTCCACCACCGCGCAACCGATCGAACAGGCGGCGGGCGGTGAAGCGGAAGTGGCGGATCAGGTGGTTGCCGAAACGACTGAAGAACAGTCCAAGGCGGATGCCGAGCGCATCTTCGCGCGGATCGACGCGGCGATTGCCTACGCTGAGCAACAAAGCGCACGCCGGGTCGTCGTCCTCGGTCACGGCACGGGCGCCTACTGGGCGGCGCGTTTCCTCAGCGAGCGGCAGAGTTCGCAGGTCGAGAAGCTGGTGATGGTCGATGCGCAAACGCCAAGCAAGGCCAAGCCGCCACTGGCCGAGCTGACGCCGACCCTGAAGTTGCCGACGGCGGATATTTTCTACATGGACAAGGCGCTGGATCGCACCGCGGCGCTGGAACGCATGCAGGCCAGCAAGCGCTTGAAGACTTCAGCGTTCAGCCAGGTGGCGCTCAAGGCGTTGCCGGATAAAAAGGCTGAGCAGGAACAGTTGTTCCGGCGGGTGCGTGGCTGGTTGAATCCGCAGAAGACTGACTGATAGACCGAGTCGCCCCATTCGCGAGCAAGCCCGCTCCCACCCTGATCGCGTTCCTTCAGCTGAAATGCGATCAAAGTGGGAGCGGGCTTGCTCGCGAAGAGGCCCTCATCAACAACTAACTTCTAACGATCAGCGAAAATCCCGTCGCGCCCGAATCAACGTAAACGCGTTGTGCAGCTCGCGGGTTTTCTCGGTCGCGTCACGCACCTGCTCCGGCGTCGCGCCGCTGCCGGCGATCTTGTCCGGGTGATGACGGCTGAGCAGTCGTCGATAGGCGCGCTTGATCTGCGCCGGCTCGCTGGTCGCCGACACGCCGAGCAGGCGCATCGCTTCCTGATAACTCATCGCAGCACTGACAATCGGCCGTTTGTTCGGCTCGTAATCATTGGCCAGCGCCTGGATCTGGTGCGTTGTCCACCCCAGCCACTTGCCCCACTGCGCCAATAATTCACGCTCACTGACGCCCGCGCGACCGTCGGCCCAGACCATCCGCCAGCAGGCGCGCAACACGCCTTCGGCAGCATGCGGCTGAGCACTCAGGCGTCGCAGATAACCGCGCAGGCGGTCGCCGCCGGACTTGCCGCGATTGAACGCGGCAATCGCCCGCCGCCGCGCCGGTTCGCTCATTTCCAGGGCGTTCATTTCATTGCGCGCCTGCTGGATATGACCGTCCGTCACCCGCCCGTCACTCTTGGCCAGACGCCCGAGCAACACGAACAGCAACTCGTCGTTGCGCAACATCGGCCGGCCGCCGAGTTTTTCCCGCAAGTGTCCCCAGCTCTGCAAGTGCAGACGCCGATCCAGCGCCTGTCCCAACAATGCCCCAAGCATGGCCCCCGGAATGCTGGCAATCGCAAAACCTGCTCCGGCTCCAATCAGAGTCCCTGGCCACAACATATCAACGACTCGCTTCTATCAATGCTTCAGCTTCGGCCAGACGCTCATGCGTACCGACATCCACCCAATGGCCTTTCAGACGCTCGCCCGTGACCTGTCCATCGGCCATGGCTTTGCGCAGCAATGGTGCGAGCTTGAACGCGCCGTCGGCGCAGCCATCGAACAACTGCGGATGGAGCACGGCGATGCCGCTGTAGGTCAGGGTTTGCGCACCCGCCTGGCCATCGCTCACCCGACCGTCAGTCAGGGTGAAATCGCCCGTCGGATGATGGGCCGGGTTGTCCGCCAGTACGAGATGCGCCAGACCGTTGATCGGTTGATGCAGCACGCTGAAGTCGTAATCGGTCCAGATGTCACCGTTGACCACCAGAAACGCATCATCACCGAGCAACGGCAAGGCGCGGAAAATCCCGCCGCCGGTTTCCAGCGGCTCACCTTCCGGCGAGTACTGGATGCTCACGCCGAACTGCGAACCGTCGCCCAGATAATCCTCGATCTGCTGACCGAGCCAGGCATGGTTGATCACGATCTCGCTGAAACCGGCCGCTGCCAGCGCGCGCAGGTGATATTCGATCAACGGTACGCCGCCGGCACGCACCAGCGGTTTGGGGGTGGTCAGGGTCAGCGGGCGCATGCGCTCGCCCTTGCCTGCCGCCAGAATCATGGCCTTCATGCAGTCACTCCGCCACGCAGACTGGCGAGCAACGCCTGCAGGTCCGCCAGTTCCGGACGACGAGCGATCACCGCTTCTATATAGGCGAAGAAACGCGGCACGTCGGCCAGATAGCGCGGCTTGCCATCGCGATGGCAGATGCGGGCGAAGATGCCGATGACTTTCAGGTGACGCTGTACGCCCATCAGGTCGCTGGCGCGCAGGAAGTCTTCGAAATCGGCCTGCACCGGGATGTTCAGCGCAGCGGCTTGCTGCCAGTAACTTTCCAGCCAGCCACGCACACGCTCTTCAGGCCAACTGAGGAAGGCATCCTTGAACAGGCAGGTGACGTCGTAGGTGACCGGGCCGTAGACCGCGTCCTGAAAGTCGAGCACACCGGGATTCGGCGCGCTGAGCATCAGATTGCGCGGCATGTAGTCGCGGTGCACCAACACTTTCGGCTGGGCCAGAGCGCTGTCGATCAGCAGATCGCTGACGGCTTGCCACTGTTGCTGCTGTGCTGCATCAAACTCGATGCCGAGTTCGCGCTTCACGTACCACTCGGGGAACAGTTCCAGTTCGCGGCGCAGCAGTGCCACGTCGTAACTCGGCAGTGGTGCGACCATCGGCAATTGCTGAAAAGCCAGCAGAGATTGCAGCGCATCGCTGAACAAAACGTCAGCATTTTCGCTGTCGATTACGTCGAGATAGGTCTTGTTGCCCAGGTCATTGAGCAAAAGAAATCCGCGTTCGAGGTCTTCTGCATAAATTTTCGGCACATTAATTCCGGATTTCGCCAGCAAAAAGGCGATATCCACGAACGGTTTGCAGTTTTCCTGGGGTGGCGGAGCATCCATCACGACGAAGCTGCGGCCCGCTCCTTCCCAGCGGAAATACCGCCGGAAACTCGCGTCGCTGCTGGCCGCGGTCAACGTGGCCGGGGGTACGGCGCCCCAGCCCTGATCTGCAAAAAGGATTGCCAACTGTTCATCGAGCCAAACTTTCAGGTGTTGCAAGCGTACATCTTGGTCAGGCATTGCAAGGGTCTCCGACGGCGCTAGCCGTCAAGCGGGTCATGCTTTATTATCCAGCATCTTTTTCAGACCATCGAGAGGCGTGCGGCCCACACCGCGGGCAGATGGCACGCAGGAAGCCCGGACTAATAAGATGGCATTGAAATCCCCCGCGTTTCGTAAAAAATTTCCGTTGTTGGTAACCGGCAGTCTGCTGGCTATGCAACCTCTGGCCAGTCAATTCGTTGTCGCCGCCGAGCAGTATGACTGCGCCGTCTCGGCAACGGGTGGCTGGGCTTGTGCGCCCAAGACGCCGGCAGCTGCATTGCCGCCGCGTCCGGTGCATGACGGCAGTGCCGTCAGCGCCGCTGGCGAAGCCCCGGCCCAGAACGGTTCCACTTCCGACACCGGCGCCAAGCCTGTGCTGGTCACCGAAGCCAAAGGCCGCGGCCTGAAATCCCGTAGCGAAGACTACAGTCACCTCGACTGGGTTCCGCGCGAGAAGCTCACCGCCGCCCAATTGGCCGAGACCGGTCCTTACTGCTCTGGTTCCTATATCGAACCGATTCGTCCTGGCATGAATGACAAGACGAATAAAAGTGACGCACCGACCTTTATCGGCGCCAAAGCCTCGCGCTACAACACCGAAGATCAGGTGGGTACGCTGGCCGGCGACGTGGTCCTGCGTCAGGGCAGCATGCAGGTCGAGTCCGACGAGGCCAGCCTGTACCAGGCCGAGAGCCGCGCCGAACTCAACGGCGACGTGCGCATTCGCGACAACGGTGCACTGATCGTCGGCGACCACGCCGATGTGCAGCTCGATACCGGTGAAGCCAAGGTCGACAACGCCGAATACGTGCTGCACAAATCGCGCATCCGCGGTAACGCGCTGTACGCCAAGCGTGCCGAAAACGCGATCATCCGCTTGAAGGACGGCACGTACACCACGTGCGAACCTAACAGCAACGCCTGGCAGCTCAAGGGCAACAACATCACCCTGAACCCTGCCACCGGCTTCGGTACCGCGACCAACGTGACACTGCGGGTCAAGGACATTCCGATCCTGTACACGCCGTACATCTACTTCCCGATCGATGACCGTCGTCAGTCGGGCTTCCTGCCGCCGACCATCGGCACCGGCAGCGACACCGGCTTCATGCTGGTCACCCCGTACTACTTCAACCTGGCACCGAACTACGATGCCACGTTGTATCCGCGCTACATGAGCAAGCGTGGCCTGTTGATGGAAGGCGAGTTCCGCTACCTGACCAAGTCCAGCGAAGGTCAGTTCGGTGCGGCGTACCTCAACGATGAAGATACTGATCGCAGCAAGCAGTCCGATTACGAAAAAAATCGCTACATGTACAACTGGCAGCACAAGGGCGGTCTCGACTCCCGTGTGTATACCCAGGTTGACTACACCAAGATCAGCGATCCGTATTACTTCCAGGATCTGACCACCGATCAGATCGGTGTGAAGAGCTCTGACTATGTGAACCAGCAGGGTTCGGTGACCTACCGCGGCGACAGCTACACCGCTCGCCTGAATGCGCAGCAGTACCAATTGGCAACCGTTTCGAACATCACGCCTTACGGCCGTCTGCCGCAGATCACCTTCAATGGTCAGTTGCCGTATCACCCGGAAGGTTTGAATTTCGATTATGAGACCGAAATTGTTCGGTTCGATCGTGACCTGCAAAACGGTAACTTTACCGATGAAGATGGCACCATCTCGCCACGCCTGGATACAAACATCCAAGGCTTGGCGCGCGCTAACGGCGACCGTCTGAATCTGAAGCCAGGCGTCAGCCTGCCGATGAACTGGACTTACGGCTTCCTGAAGCCATCGCTCAAATACCAGTACACCCAGTACCAGCTGGATCTGGACAGTATCGGCAAAGGCCAGATCGCAAATCAAACCGCTGAGCAGAACAAACTCAACGGCACCTTCGACAGCAACCAGAACCGTGGCGTACCGATTGCCAGCGTCGACAGCGGCCTGTATTTCGACCGCAACACGTCGTACTTCGGCACGAACTATCGCCAGACCCTGGAACCGCGTCTGTTCTACCTCTATGTACCCAAGGTTGATCAGGAAGACATTCCGGTATTCGACACCAGTGAATACACCTTCAACTACGCGTCGTTGTTCCGCGACAACCGCTTCTCCGGCTCCGACCGCGTCGGCGACGAGAACAAGCTGTCGCTGGGTGTAACCAGCCGCTGGATCGAAGACAACGGTTTCGAACGTCAGCGCATCAGCGTCGGCCAGGCTTACTACTTCAAGGATCGTGAAGTACAACTGCCAGGCATCGCGTTCAAGGATCGCAAAGATGCCCAGTCCGACGTATCGCCATACGCACTGGAATACGAATACCGCTGGAACCGCGACTGGCGCACCACTGCCGATTACAACTGGGATCCGGACAGCCGCAGCCCACGTTCCGGCAGTGCGATGTTCCATTACCAGCCTGAGGACAACCCGAACAAGGTCGTCAACGTCGGCTATCGCTATCGTAACGACCAGGTTCGCTACGACCAGACCACCGGTAAGTGGTCGGTGGGCGGTGGCGACTACGGCACCCCGGGGCAGCCTGGCTACGTGAAGGACTACTACAAGATCCAGCAGCATGACTTCTCGGTCATCTGGCCGATCGTTCCACAATGGAGCGCAATCAGCCGCTGGCAGTACGACTACAACCGCAATCGCACGCTGGAAGCCTTCGGTGGTTTCGAGTACGACAACTGCTGCTGGAAACTGCGCCTGATCAACCGTTACTGGGTTTCCTATGACGAATTCAGTCAGGAAGCTCCGCAAAACGAAAAAGGCGACCACGGCGTCTTCCTCCAAATTGTTCTGAAGGGACTCGGCGGCCTCACCGGCGCCAAAACCGAGAGCTTCCTCGACAAAGGCATCCAAGGTTATCGTCAACGTGAAGACCAAGCTTTCTGATTGTCTGCGCCCGCTGCTGCTGGGCGCGCTGTTCCTGGGTACTGCGGCCAATGCCGCAGTTCAGTCCATCGATAAAGTGGTCGCGATCGTTGATAACGACGTGGTCATGCAGAGCCAACTGGACCAGCGTGTCCACGAAGTTCAGCAGACCATCGCCAAGCGCGGGGGCGGCATGCCGCCTCCCGGCGTGCTGGATCAGCAGGTGCTCGAGCGTCTGATCGTCGAAAACCTGCAACTGCAGATCGGCGAACGCTCCGGCATCCGCATTACCGATGAAGAGCTGAACCAGGCGGTCGGCACTATCGCTCAGCGCAACAACATGACCGTGGATCAATTCCGCGCTGCTCTGGCTCACGACGGCTTGTCCTACGACGACGCCCGTGACCAGATCAAGCGCGAGATGATCATCAGCCGTGTGCGTCAGCGCCGCGTGGCAGAACGTATCCAGGTGTCGGAACAGGAAGTGAAGAACTTCCTCGCCTCCGATCTGGGCAAGATGCAACTGTCCGAAGAGCTGCACCTGGCCAACATCCTGATTCCAACGCCGGAAAGTGCCAATTCTGAAGCGATTCAGAGCGCTTACCGTCAGGCCATGGACGTTTACCAGCAACTCAAGCAAGGCGCTGACTTCGGTCAACTGGCCGTTGCCAAGTCCGGCAGCGACAACGCTCTGGAAGGCGGCGACATGGGCTGGCGTAAAGCCGCTCAACTGCCACCTCCGTTCGATCGCGAGCTGAGCAACATGGCGGTGGGTGATATCACCCAACCGGCACGCACACCAGGTGGCTTCATCATCCTGAAAGTGCTCGGCAAGCGTGGCGGTGAAACCCAGATGCGTGATGAGGTGCATGTGCGCCACATTCTGGTCAAGCCAAGCCCGATCCGCGACGAAGCCAAGACCAAAGCGCTGGTGCAGTCGCTGTACGAACGCATCCTGGCGGGTGAAGACTTCGCTGAACTGGCGAAGAACTACTCCGAAGACCCGGGTTCGGCGCTCAACGGCGGCGACTTGAACTGGATCGACCCGAACGCACTGGTACCGGAGTTCCGCGAAGTGATGGCCAAGACCCCACAAGGTCAGCTGTCCAAGCCGTTCCAGACTCAGTACGGCTGGCACGTTCTGGAAGTCCTTGGCCGCCGCGCCACCGACAGCACCGAGCAGGCCCGCGAGCAACAGGCAATGACCGTTCTGCGTAACAAAAAATACGATGAAGAGCTGCAAAACTGGCTGCGTCAGATTCGTGAAGAAGCCTACGTAGAAATCAAACTCCCTGGTGCAGACCAGGCAGCGCAGTGAAACCCAAGCGTTTCGCGCTGACACCCGGCGAACCAGCCGGCATCGGTCCCGACCTGTGCCTGCTGCTCGCCTCGCAAGCCCAGCCACACCCCCTGATTGCCATCACCAGCCGCGACCTGCTCCTCGAGCGGGCCGCGCAGCTGGGGCTGGCCGTCACTTTGCTGGAGGTGGCGCCAGATCACTGGCCGGATGTACCGGCACCCACCGGCAGCCTGTACGTCTGGGATACCCCGCTCAGCGCCCCCGTGGTTGCCGGGCAACTGGACAAGGCTAACGCCGCATTCGTTCTGGAAACCCTGACCCGCGCCGGCAACGGCTGTCTGAACGGCGATTTCGCCGGGATGATCACCGCTCCGGTACACAAAGGCGTGATCAACGAATCAGGCATCCCGTTCTCCGGGCATACTGAATTCCTCGCCGACCTGACCCATACCGCACAAGTGGTGATGATGCTCGCCACCCGCGGTTTGCGCGTGGCGCTGGTCACCACTCACCTGCCGCTGCGCGAGATTGCCGATGCAATCACCCCTGATCGGCTGGAGCGGGTCACACGGATTCTGCACGCCGACCTGCAAGACAAATTCGGCATCGCCCAGCCACGCATCCTGGTCTGCGGACTCAACCCGCACGCCGGTGAAGGCGGACACCTGGGCCATGAAGAAATCGACATCATCGAACCTACATTAGAGCGCCTGCGCGGCGAGGGCATGGACCTTCGTGGCCCGCTGCCTGCCGACACTCTGTTTACCCCCAAATATCTGGAGCACTGCGATGCAGTGCTGGCGATGTACCACGACCAGGGCCTGCCCGTGCTGAAGTACAAAGGCTTCGGCGCCGCGGTCAACATTACCCTTGGCCTGCCGATCATCCGCACCTCGGTCGATCATGGCACCGCTCTGGATCTGGCCGGCAGCGGCAAGATCGACACCGGCAGCCTGCAGGTCGCCCTGGAAACCGCCTACCAGATGGCCGAGACCCGTTTATGACCGAGCAATACCAACACAAGGCGCGCAAACGCTTTGGCCAGAACTTCCTGCACGATGCCGGCGTCATCGACCGCATCCTGCGCTCCATCAGCGCCAAATCCGGCGACCGCATGCTGGAAATCGGCCCAGGCCAGGGCGCACTGACGGCTGGCCTGCTCAACTCCGGCGCGCAGCTCGACGTGGTGGAACTGGACAAGGACCTGATCCCGATCCTCAACCAGCAGTTCGCCGGCAAGAGCAACTTCAACCTGCATCAGGGCGATGCGCTGAAGTTCGACTTCAATACACTGAACGCCGCGCCGAACAGCCTGCGCGTGGTCGGCAACCTGCCGTATAACATCTCCACGCCGCTGATTTTCCACCTGCTGAATAACGCCGGCATCATTCGCGACATGCACTTCATGCTGCAGAAGGAAGTGGTCGAGCGTCTAGCCGCGGGCCCCGGTGGTGGCGACTGGGGTCGTCTGTCGATCATGGTTCAGTACCATTGCCGCGTGGAACACCTGTTCAACGTCGGCCCGGGCGCGTTCAACCCGCCGCCGAAGGTCGACTCGGCCATCGTCCGTCTGGTGCCGCACGCCGTATTGCCACACCCGGCCAAGGATCATCGCCTGCTCGAGCGCGTGGTACGCGAAGCGTTCAACCAGCGCCGCAAGACCCTGCGCAACACCCTCAAGCAATTGATGACCGCTGCCGAGATCGAAGCCGCCGGCGTCGATGGCAGCCTGCGCCCCGAGCAACTGGACCTGGCCGCATTCGTGCGCCTGGCCGACAAGCTCAGCGAACAAGCCCCCGCCGCCGACTGACCGGCGATGAACGCTATCGGGCAGGACGCCACTCTGGTTTACTGCCCGATACTTGCCTAGACTGATTCCCCATCAGCTACGCCTCGCGTTCCGCTTTGCTTAAGGCCCTTTTGCATGTCCGATTCTCGCTATCAGGTCGATGTCAGTGTCGTCACCCACTATCTGGCAGACCAATCGCAACCCGAGCACAACCGCTTCGCCTTCGCCTACACCATCACCGTGCAAAACAATGGCGCGCTCCCGGCCAAGCTGTTGTCGCGGCATTGGGTGATCACCGACGGTGACGGGCATGTCGAAGAAGTGCGCGGCGCCGGTGTCGTCGGCCAGCAACCGCTGATCGACACAGGCAAGAGCCACACTTACAGCAGCGGCACAGTGATGACCACCAAGGTCGGCACCATGCAGGGCTCTTATGAAATGGTCGCCGACGACGGCAAGCATTTCGACGCGATTATCAAGCCTTTCCGCCTCGCCGTACCCGGAGCCTTGCACTGATGACGACGTACGCCGTCGGCGACCTGCAAGGCTGCCTCGAGCCGCTCAAATGTCTGCTCAAGCAAGTGGCTTTCGACCCGAAGCTCGATCGGCTGTGGCTGGTCGGCGATCTGGTCAACCGCGGCCCGCAATCGCTGGAGACCCTGCGTTTTCTCTACGGCATGCGCGACTCGCTGGTTTGCGTACTGGGTAACCATGACCTGCACCTGCTCGCTGCGGCCAACAACATTGAGCGCCTGAAGAAGTCCGATACCCTGCGCGAGATCATTGAAGCCCCCGACGCGGCCGATCTGCTCGAGTGGCTGCGCCAGCAAAAGCTCATGCACTACGACGAGCAACGCGAAATTGCCATGGTGCATGCGGGCATTCCTCCGCAGTGGTCCTTGCGCAAGGCCCTGAAGTACGCGGCCGAGGCCGAAGCGGCATTGCGTGACGACAACCTGTTTCCGCTTTACCTGGACGGCATGTACGGCAATGAGCCGGCGAAATGGGACAGCGAGCTCACGGGCGTGACCCGCCTGCGCGTCATCACCAACTATTTCACCCGCATGCGCTTCTGCACCGCCGAGGGCAAGCTCGACCTCAAAAGCAAGGAAGGCCTCGATACCGCCCCGCCCGGCTACAAGCCCTGGTTCCAGCACAAGGAGCGCAAGACCCGCGGCCTGCGGATCATCTTCGGTCACTGGGCTGCGCTGGAAGGCGACGTTCACGAACCGGGCATCTCGGCACTGGACACCGGTTGTGTCTGGGGCGGCAGCCTGACCCTGATGAACGTCGACAGCGGCGAGCGCGTGTCCTGCAAGTGCGATGAACAAGGCGGGCTTGCACCATCAGTCGCACCACTTATCCCCGAAACGTCGCCAGTCAGCGCGCCGCGTTAGACTGCGCATTCTGCCGAGCTACAGGAACCCGCCATGAGCGAATTCAAACGAATCCCCCCGGAACAGGCCCAGGCCCTGCGTGAACAAGGCGCAGTCGTGGTTGATGTCCGTGATCCCGCCACCTTTGCAGCACTGCATATCAGTGGCTCGAAGCATTTGGACAACCATTCCTTGCACGCTTTTATCCAGGGCGCCGACCTTGATGCACCGACTGTCGTCGTTTGCTATCACGGCAATTCCAGCCAGGGTGCCGCCGCGTACCTGATCAGTCAGGGCTTCTCCGACGTCTACAGCATGGACGGCGGTTTCGAGTTGTGGCGTACGACTTATCCTGCAGAAACCGCGCAAGGCACGCCCGAATAATTTTTTTTGTCCCGCGCAGGCCCCGGCTGCCGTGGGCCTGCGCGGGGCAGACGAACGGTCTGCCACAACTAATTACGTATCTCCCCTTTACCTCCCGAATTCCCAACTATCCTTAAGCCCAGGCCATCCAAAACAGGGGAGAGCCGGTACACCGGCGCACGGGTCATCGGGAGTGACTTTCAAGGTTGTCGACCGCGAAAGTGTTCTGGGGGGTAAACAAGTGGCCACAGCGGCTGCTTGCCAGCATCGACTGAGTGATCCGGCGTCGGCTCCACGTATCGAGCGAGGTGACGTCATGAGTATCTTTAGCCACTTCCAACAACGCTTCGAGTCCACACGCCAGGAAGAACTCTCGCTGCAAGAGTACCTGGAGCTGTGCAAGAAAGACCGGAGCGCCTACGTTTCCGCAGCCGAGCGTCTATTGATGGCCATCGGCGAACCGGAACTGCTCGACACATCGACCAATTCGAGGCTGTCGCGCATCTTCTCCAACAAGGTGATCCGTCGCTATCCGGCCTTTGAAGACTTCCACGGGATGGAAGAATGCATCGACCAGATCGTCTCGTATTTCCGCCATGCCGCCCAAGGCCTGGAAGAGAAGAAACAGATCCTCTATCTGCTCGGCCCCGTCGGTGGCGGTAAATCGTCCCTGGCCGAGAAGCTGAAACAGCTGATGGAAAAGGTGCCCTTCTACGCGATCAAGGGTTCGCCGGTATTCGAATCGCCCCTGGGTCTGTTCAACGCCACCGAAGATGGCGCGATCCTCGAGGAAGACTTCGGCATTCCACGGCGCTACCTGAACACCATCATGTCGCCCTGGGCGACCAAACGCCTGGCCGAATTCGGCGGCGACATCAGCCAGTTCCGCGTGGTCAAGTTGTACCCGTCGATCCTCAATCAGATCGCCGTGGCCAAGACCGAACCGGGCGACGAGAACAACCAGGACATCTCGGCGCTGGTCGGTAAGGTCGACATTCGCAAACTCGAGGAGTACCCACAGAACGACGCCGACGCCTACAGCTACTCCGGTGCGCTGTGCCGGGCCAACCAGGGCCTGATGGAATTCGTCGAAATGTTCAAGGCACCGATCAAGGTGCTGCACCCTTTGCTGACCGCCACCCAGGAAGGCAACTACAACAGTACCGAAGGACTGGGGGCGATTCCGTTCACCGGGATCCTGCTTGCGCACTCCAACGAATCGGAGTGGCACACCTTCCGCAACAACAAGAACAACGAAGCCTTCATCGACCGGATCTACATCGTCAAAGTGCCGTACTGCCTGCGGGTCAGCGACGAGGTGAAAATCTACGACAAGTTGCTGTTCAACAGTTCGCTGGCCAAGGCGCATTGCGCACCGGACACCCTGAAGATGCTGGCGCAGTTCACCGTGCTGTCGCGCCTCAAGGAGCCGGAAAACTCCAACATCTATTCGAAGATGCGCGTCTACGACGGGGAAAACCTCAAGGACACCGATCCAAAGGCCAAGTCGATTCAGGAGTACCGCGACTCGGCCGGCGTCGACGAGGGCATGAACGGCCTGTCGACCCGGTTTGCATTCAAGATCCTGTCCAAGGTGTTCAACTTCGATCCGCATGAAATCGCCGCCAACCCGGTGCATTTGCTGTATGTGCTGGAACAGCAGATCGAACAGGAACAGTTCCAGGCCGAGACCCGCGAACGCTACCTGCGCTACCTCAAGGAATATTTGGCGCCGCGTTATATCGAATTCATCGGCAAGGAGATCCAGACCGCGTACCTGGAGTCTTACAGCGAATACGGGCAAAACATCTTCGACCGCTACGTGCTGTATGCGGACTTCTGGATTCAGGATCAGGAATACCGCGACCCGGAAACCGGCGAGATTCTCAACCGTGTCGCCCTGAACGAAGAACTGGAGAAAATCGAGAAACCGGCCGGCATCAGCAATCCGAAGGATTTCCGCAACGAGATCGTCAACTTCGTATTGCGCGCCCGAGCCAACAACAACGGCAAGAACCCGACCTGGCTCAGCTACGAAAAACTGCGGGTGGTCATCGAGAAGAAAATGTTCTCGAACACCGAAGACCTCCTGCCAGTCATCAGCTTCAATGCCAAGGCCAGCAAAGAGGATCAGCAGAAACACAACGACTTCGTTACTCGAATGGTCGAACGCGGCTACACCGACAAACAGGTACGACTGCTGTCCGAGTGGTACCTGCGGGTCCGGAAGTCGCAGTGAAGCAGTTGCAAGCTTCTAGCTATCAGCTGCAAGAACAAAGCGCGTAACCCACAGATGCCCGGGAACCTGCTTTTACTTGCAGCTTGAAGCTCACAACTTGAAGCTGCCCGGAGGGCTTCCTATGAGTTATGTGATCGACCGACGTCTCAATGGCAAGAACAAGAGCACGGTGAACCGCCAGCGCTTCCTGCGGCGTTACCGTGATCACATCAAGAAGGCTGTCGAAGAGGCGGTCAGCCGGCGTTCCATCACCGATATGGAACACGGCGAACAGATCAGCATTCCCGGTCGCGACATCGACGAACCGGTGCTTCACCACGGTCGCGGCGGCAAGCAGACCGTGGTTCATCCCGGCAACAAGGAATTCACTGCCGGCGAACATATCGCCCGTCCACCGGGGGGTGGCGGCGGACGCGGTCCGGGCAAGGCCGGCAATTCCGGCGAGGGCATGGACGAGTTCGTCTTCCAGATCACCCAGGAAGAATTCCTCGAATTCATGTTCGAAGACCTCGAACTGCCGAATCTGGTGAAACGCAACCTCAGTGGTACCGACACGTTCAAGACTGTGCGCGCCGGGATCAGCAACGAGGGTAACCCGTCGCGGATCAATATCATCCGCACCCTGCGCTCGGCTCACGCCAGGCGCATTGCGCTGTCCGGCAGCAGCCGTGCCAAATTGCGCGAGGCCAAAGAGGAATTGGCGCGATTAAAGCGCGAAGAGCCGGATAACTTCGGCGATATTCAGGAACTCGAAGCGGAAATCGAAAAACTCAGCGCGCGCATTCATCGCGTGCCGTTCCTCGACACCTTCGACCTCAAGTACAACCTGCTGATCAAGCAACCCAACCCCAGCTCGAAAGCGGTAATGTTCTGCCTGATGGACGTTTCCGGCTCGATGACCCAGGCGACCAAAGACATCGCCAAACGCTTTTTCATCCTGCTGTACCTGTTCCTCAAGCGTAACTACGACAAGATCGACGTCGTGTTCATCCGCCACCACACCAGCGCCCGGGAAGTGGACGAGGAAGAGTTTTTCTATTCACGGGAAACCGGCGGCACCATCGTCTCCAGCGCGCTGAAGCTGATGCAGGAGATCATGGCCGAGCGCTACCCGAGCAACGAATGGAACATCTATGCCGCGCAGGCTTCCGACGGCGACAACTGGAACGATGACTCGCCGATCTGCCGCGACATCCTGATCAACCAGATCATGCCGTTTGTGCAGTACTACACTTATGTGGAGATCACCCCGCGCGAGCACCAGGCCCTCTGGTACGAATACGAACGCATTGCCGAAGCCTTTTCCGACACGTTTGCCCAGCAGCAGCTGGTCTCGGCCGGGGATATCTATCCGGTCTTCCGTGAACTCTTCCAGCGCAGGTTAGTGACATGACCGCCAAAGAGCAGAAACGCCAACCCATCTCCACCGGCTCCGAATGGACGTTCGAGCTGATCCAGGCCTACGACCGCGAAATCGCCCGGATTGCGGCCGGCTACGCGCTGGATACCTATCCCAACCAGATCGAAGTGATCACCGCCGAGCAGATGATGGATGCCTATGCCTCGGTCGGCATGCCACTGGGCTATCACCACTGGTCCTACGGCAAACACTTCCTCAGCACCGAGAAATCCTACAGCCGCGGCCAGATGGGGCTGGCCTACGAAATCGTGATCAACTCGGACCCGTGCATCGCCTACCTGATGGAGGAAAACACCATCTGCATGCAGGCGCTGGTGGTCGCTCACGCGTGCTACGGGCACAACAGTTTCTTCAAGGGCAACTACCTGTTCCGCACCTGGACTGACGCCAGCTCGATCATCGATTACCTGGTGTTCGCCAAGCAGTACATCATGCAATGCGAAGAGCGCCACGGTATCGACGCGGTGGAGGACCTGCTCGACTCCTGCCATGCGCTGATGAACTACGGGGTCGACCGCTACAAGCGTCCGTATCCGATTTCCGCCGAGGAAGAACGCCGGCGGCAGAAGGATCGCGAAGAACACATGCAGAAGCAGATCAACGATCTGTGGCGAACCATTCCCAAAGGCGCGGACAAATACAGCGACAAGGACAACGCCCGTTTCCCGGCCGAGCCACAGGAAAACATCCTGTACTTCATCGAGAAACACGCGCCGCTGTTGGAGCCGTGGCAACGGGAGATCGTGCGGATCGTGCGCAAGATCGCCCAGTATTTTTATCCACAGCGCCAGACTCAGGTAATGAACGAAGGCTGGGCGACGTTCTGGCACTACACACTGATGAACGACCTGTACGACGAGGGCCTGGTGACCGACGGGTTCATGATGGAATTTCTTACCTCGCACACCAGCGTGGTATTCCAGCCCGGCTTCGACAGTCCTTACTACAACGGGATCAACCCCTACGCACTGGGTTTCGCGATGTATCGCGACATCCGCCGCATGTGCGAAAACCCCACCGAGGAAGACCGGCGCTGGTTCCCGGACATCGCCGGCTCCGACTGGCTGTCGAGCATCAAGTTCGCCATGAGCAGCTTCAAGGATGAGAGTTTCATCCTGCAATACCTGTCACCGAAGGTGATCCGCGATCTGAAGCTGTTCAGCATCCTTGATGACGATCAGAAGGACGATTTGCTGGTACCGGCGATCCATGACGAAACCGGCTACCGGATCATCCGCGAAACCCTGGCTGCGCAGTACAACCTCGGCAACCGCGAGCCCAACGTGCAGATCTACAGCATCGACCGGCGCGGCGACCGCTCGCTGACCCTGCGTCATCAGCAACATGACCGCAAACCCTTGGGCGACTCCACCGACGAGGTACTGAAACATCTGCACAGGTTATGGGGCTTCGACATTCATCTGGAAACCCTGCAGGGTGACCAGATCATGAAAACCCACCATGTACCACCGCGAAGTGAACACAGCGAAGGCGATTACGGTCGGCTCGACCTGGCCGTGATTCATCTTTAGATGCGGCTCTGACCTCCGAAAGTCCGGCGCAAGGGTTATCCTGTCGGGCTAACGGAGGTTTTTTATGCAGATTTTCAAGGTTGGCGGTGCGGTGCGCGATCGCTTGCTCGGCTTACCGGTAACCGATATTGATTGGGTGGTGGTCGGCGCCACGGCAGACCAGATGCTCGCCAAGGGTTATCGCCCGGTTGGAGCGGATTTTCCGGTATTCCTTCACCCCAAGACCGGCGAGGAATACGCCCTCGCCCGCACCGAACGCAAAAGCGGTCGCGGTTATGGCGGCTTCACCTTTCACGCCAGCCCCGAAGTCACCCTCGAAGAAGACCTGATCCGCCGTGATCTGACGATCAACGCGATCGCCGAGGACGACCTGCAAAACCTGACCGATCCGTATCATGGCCAGCGCGATCTCGAAGCGCGCATCCTGCGCCACGTTTCCCCCGCATTCGCCGAAGATCCGCTCCGTGTGCTGCGCGTTGCGCGCTTTGCTGCCCGATATGCCAGTCTTGGCTTCACTGTCGCACCAGAAACACTGGAACTGATGCGCCAGCTCAGTGAGTCCGGTGAACTGCAGGCGCTGACCGCCGAACGCAGCTGGAAAGAAATCTCCCGCGCACTGATGGAAGATCAGCCGCAGGTATTCATCCAGGTGCTGCGCGACTGTGGCGCCTTGAAAGTATTGATGCCGGAAGTCGACGCGCTTTTTGGCGTACCGCAACCGGAAGCGCATCACCCGGAAATCGACACCGGCCTGCACACTCTCAGCGTTCTGGAGCAATCAGCGCTGCACGAACAACCGCTAACGGTACGCTGGGCTTGTCTGCTGCATGACCTCGGCAAAGGCCTGACGCCGGAAGAAGAGTGGCCACGACATATCGCCCATGAACACACCGGGTTGAAGCTGATCAAAGCGGTCAACGAACGCTTCAAGGCACCGAAGGACTGCCAGGAACTGGCGTTGCTAGTCGGCGAGTACCACACCCATGGCCACCGCGCCCTGGAGCTGAAGGCGTCGACCTTGCTGGAGCTGCTGCAGAGCTTTGACGTGTATCGCCGCCCGCAGCGTTTTGAGGAATTCATCGTCGCCTGCGAGATGGATGCCCGTGGACGCAAGGGCCTGGAGCAACGCAGTTACCCACAGGCGGATTATCTGCGCGGCGCTGCCAAGGCTGCACGGGAAGTCGCGGTGCAGCCGTTGCTGGAGAAGGGATTCAAAGGCCCGGAACTGGGCGAAGCGCTGAAGCGAGAACGACTGAAGGCGCTAAAAGCCTACAAAGACGAGGCGTCAGCCTGAAAAGCTTCGCGAGCAAGCCCGCTCCCACAAGGGCAATGCATTGCAAATGTGGGAGCGGGCTTGCTCGCGAAAGCGGCAGTTAATTCAACGCAAATCCGAAGACGTCAGCTGCTGCCCACGCCACTCAAAGGCCACCGGCGCCAACACCTGATCAATCTGCGCCTCGGCCCACAACGTCGCGAAGCTTTTTCCCACACCCGGATGTACCCGATCCGGCGCAATCAGCGACAGCGGCCACAGCACAAAGGCGTTTTTCAGGATTTCGGCACGCGGCAGAATCAAGCCGTCGAAGTTACCGGTCAGATCGCCGTATAACAGCACGTCGATATCCAGCGGCAGCCCCTTGCGATCCGGTGCATAGCGACCGTTATCGGCTTCGATGAATTTCAGGCGCCGATCCAGCTCCATCAACGGCAGATCGGTCAGCGCCGAAACCACGAAGTTGTAGAACGGCCCGCTCTTGATCCCCACCGGCTGACTCTCGAACACCGCCGAACAGCGGATATCCACCAGAAACGTCGCCAATGCGTCGAGTCCGGCGCGCAAATGGGTTTCGCGCTCGATATTGCTACCGAGCCCGAGGTACACCTGAGTCAGCGACATCCGCGCTCGATCTCCACACCCACACCACCCTTGGCGGCCGGCACGGCGCCAGGCTTGGTCAGCTTCAGACGAACCCAGGTGATCTTGAATTCAGCCATCAGCACTTCGACCAGACGCTCGGCAAAGGTCTCGACCAGTTGATACTGGGATTGCTCGGCAAAGGCCTGGATGCGCGTGGAAACGCTGGCGTAATCGAGCGCCAGGGTCAGGTCGTCACCGGCCGCCGCCGGGCGATTGTCCCAGGCGAAGCTCAGATCAAGACGCAAGCACTGTCGGATGCCGCGCTCCCAGTCGTAGGCACCGATCACGGTGTCAACTTCCAGGCCCTCGATAAACACTCTGTCCAAGCACTTTTCTCCGCTGCACGACAAGGGCGCAATGCGCCGTTAGAATCAGGGCGTCCTCGCCCGGAATAGTTAGCATGTTTTGGTTAGTGGCGATCCTCGCCTACCTGCTCGGCTCTCTGTCCTTCGCCATTTTGCTCAGCCGCCTGACCGGAAATCCGGATCCGCGAATGAGTGGCTCGGGTAATGCCGGCGCCACCAACATGCTGCGCCTGGCCGGTCGCAAACTGGCGATCCTGACCCTGCTGGGTGATCTGTGCAAAGGCCTTGTACCGGTGCTGATCGCAGCGGCCATAGGCCTTTCGCTGCAGGATCAGGCCTGGATCGGCGTGTGCGCCGTGATCGGTCACCTGTTCCCGCTGTATTTCCGTTTTCGCGGCGGCAAAGGCGTCGCCACGGCTGCCGGCATGTTGCTGGGCCTGTATCCGCCCGCCGCACTGCTTGCGGTGTGCGCCTGGCTGCTGACGTTCTACCTGACCCGCACCAGCTCGCTGGCGGCGCTGATTGCCACGCCCCTGACCCTGCCCTTGCTTGCGTGGCAAGAACCGGAGGCGCTACTGCCGATGAGCGCGTTGACGCTGCTGATCGTCTGGCGCCACCGCGGCAATCTACGCGACCTGTTTGCCGGGCGCGAACGGCATTTTTAAATACCGCTCAGCCACACCGCCCATCACAGCGCCGACAACTGCTCCATCGGCCAGCGCGCCTGCACGCTGATCGCCAGACTTTCCTGCTGACCGGCCTGCAAACGCTGGCAACCGGCAAACGCGATCATCGCGCCATTGTCGGTGCAGAACTCGGGACGGGCATAGAACACCTCGCCCTGCATGTCGCCGAGCATCTTTTCCAGCGAGGCGCGCAACGCCTTGTTGGCGCTGACGCCGCCAGCGATCACCAAGCGCTTCATGCCCGCGTGTTTGAGCGCGCGCTTGCACTTGATGGTCAAAGTCTCCACCACGGCCTGCTGGAACGCCAGCGCGATGTCGCAACGGACTTGCTCGCTGTCGTCCCCGGCGCTGACGCATTGCTGCCAGGTGTTGAGGGCAAAGGTTTTCAGACCGCTGAAGCTGAAATCCAGACCCGGACGATCACACATCGGACGCGGGAAGGTGAAACGCCCTGCGACACCCTTCTCGGCCAGCTTGGCGATTTCCGGCCCGCCCGGATAATTGAGGCCCATCATTTTCGCAGTCTTGTCGAACGCTTCGCCGGCAGCATCGTCGAGCGTCTCGCCGAGCAGACTGTATTGGCCAATGCCATCGACCTGAACCAGCTGCGTATGACCACCGGAAACCAACAAAGCGACGAACGGGAATTCCGGCGGTTTTGGCTCCAGCATTGGCGCCAGCAAGTGGCCTTCCATGTGGTGCACTCCGAGTGCCGGAATACCCCAGGCAAACGCCAGCGCCTGCGCGCAAGAGGCACCGACCAGCAGCGCTCCGACCAGGCCCGGGCCCGCGGTGTAGGCGATCGCGTCGATCTCGGTCGGCACGCAGTCAGCCTCGGCCAACACCTGACGAATCAAGGGCAGCATGCGCTTGACGTGGTCACGCGAGGCCAGCTCCGGCACCACACCGCCATAAACGCGGTGCAGGTCGATCTGACTGAACAGCGCGTCGGCCAGCAGGCCGCGTTCGCTGTCGTATAATGCGACGCCGGTTTCGTCGCAGGAAGTTTCTAATCCCAGTACTAGCATGGGTTTGCGCCTTGTTTAGGCTGAATTCGAAGGCGCGCATAATAGTCGCCATGCGATGCCCCGACTAGCGGTTTTCGATCAGAGGCTTTGCATTCCGAGCGATGAGGGGTTAACATCCGCAACCCTTAAAAACCGACGTCTTCAAGTGCTCTTTTGCCGCGAGGATGTTGACCCCGGTAATGAATGAAGGTAGCTCTGGATGCCAGCCGTCAAAGTTAAAGAGAACGAACCCTTCGACGTAGCTCTGCGTCGTTTCAAGCGCTCCTGCGAAAAAGCCGGTGTACTGGCTGAAGTTCGTAGCCGCGAATTTTACGAGAAGCCAACTTCTGAGCGTAAGCGCAAAGCAGCAGCCGCTGTTAAGCGTCACGCCAAGAAAGTTCAGCGCGAACAGCGCCGCGCCGTTCGTCTGTACTAATACACAGACGATCGTAGCAAGCTTCTTGCCTAAGCCCGGCCCTCAGCCGGGCTAATGGCATTTGCGTAAAACGCTTGATGCTTCACCGTCGAAGCCGCACATGCGATCGAGACAAAACTGCTTCACCGCGTCAGGCCTGGCTCTTTTGCCAGCGGTGCACGTCTTTTCTGACGAGCCTTTCAAGGCTACTGACGAGCACACCCACTGATTCCTCTCACGACGATCAGCCCAAGGCACCTGCATGCGTGCCCGTTTTATTGAGCTATCCGAGGCCATTTATCGGCCGTCAGCGGATTCAGCGCAACACTTTCAAATAGTCGAAGACTGATAGGCACTAACGTCAGTGGATTTTCGGCAGATACACTTCCCGACAGCGATCACGCAAACGACACCGGTCGAGCCGCCCATTTTGTGCGCTTCACTCAAGACCTGCGTCCGGCCGCCCTTCGCATCGGACTCATTACAAGCACAGACGAGAACGCCATGGCCGGGCTGATTCCCCAGAGCTTTATTGACGACCTCCTGAACCGCACCGACATCGTCGACGTGGTCAGCTCGCGTGTGCAACTGAAAAAGGCCGGCAAGAACTACACCGCCTGCTGCCCGTTTCATAAAGAGAAAACCCCGTCGTTCAGCGTCAGCCCCGACAAGCAGTTCTATTACTGCTTCGGCTGCGGCGCCGGCGGCAACGCCCTCGGCTTTCTCATGGACCACGACAACCTGGATTTCCCCCAGGCCGTCGAGGACCTGGCCAAAGCCGCCGGCATGGAAATCCCCCGCGAGGAAAGCGGTCGCCCGCACAAACCGCGGCAACCAACCGATTCACCACTGTATCCGCTGCTCACCGCCGCCGCCGATTTTTACCGGCAGGCGCTCAAGAGCCATCCCGCACGCAAAGCCGCCGTGGATTACCTCAAGGGCCGTGGCCTGACTGGCGAGATCGCCCGGGACTTCGGCCTGGGTTTCGCACCGCCGGGCTGGGACAATCTGTTCAAGCATTTGAGCAGCGACACGTTGCAGCAGAAAGCCATGATCGACGCCGGCCTGCTGATCGAGAACGCTGAAACCGGCAAACGCTATGACCGCTTTCGCGATCGCGTGATGTTCCCGATCCGTGATACCCGCGGCCGGATCATCGCTTTCGGCGGCCGGGTACTGGGTGACGACAAGCCGAAATACCTGAACTCGCCGGAAACTCCGGTGTTCCATAAAGGCCAGGAACTCTACGGCCTCTATGAAGCACGCAAGAACAACCGCAATCTCGATGAAATCATCGTCGTCGAAGGCTACATGGACGTCATCGCTCTGGCCCAGCAAGGCTTGCGCAATGCCGTCGCGACCCTGGGCACAGCGACCAGCGAAGAACACCTCAAGCGCCTGTTTCGCGTCGTGCCGAACGTTCTGTTCTGTTTCGACGGCGACCAGGCCGGCCGCAACGCTGCATGGCGCGCCCTGGAAGCGACGCTTCCGTGCCTGCAGGATGGACGCCGCGCGCGCTTCCTGTTTCTTCCGGAAGGCGAAGACCCGGACACCCTGGTTCGCGCCGAAGGCACTGACGCTTTCAAGGCACGCATCAATCAGCATGCGCAGCCGCTGGCAGACTATTTCTTCCAGCAACTGACCGAGGAAGCCGATCCGCGCTCGCTCGAAGGCAAGGCTCACATGGCCACCCTTGCCGCACCGTTGATCGACAAAGTGCCGGGCGCCAACCTGCGCATCCTGATGCGTCAGCGCCTGACTGAAATCACCGGTCTGAGCAGCGAAACCGTCAGTCAGCTGGCCCAAAGCGCACCACAGGAAGCGCCGCCCGCCTACGATCCGGGCATCGATTACGACGCAATGCCGGACTACAGCGACTACCATCAGCCGCAGGCACAGGATATGTACGTGCCGCAGCAGGAGTGGACGCCAAAGAAACCCGGCGCCGGCGGCAAGAAATGGGACAAGAAACCCTGGGACAAGAACGGCAAGCGCGGCGGTGATCGCGATCAACAGCGCCCACGCACGCCGATTGGCGTCGAGTCGCCAACCCTGACCGCCCTGCGTACATTGCTGCACCACCCGCAACTGGCCAAGCGCGTTGAAGACGCCGGACACATTGCGGACGAAAATCAGACCAACGCACAGTTACTTGTGGCGCTGCTCGAGGCCGTACAGAAGAATCCCAAGCTAAACTCATTTCAGTTGATCGCGCGATGGCACGGCACTGAACAAGGTCGGTTGCTCAGGGCACTGGCGGAAAAGGAGTGGCTGATTGACGGAGAAAACCTTGAACAACAGTTTTTCGACACCATTACTAGCTTGTCAGCCCGCCAACGCGAGCGAAATCTGGAACAGTTGCTCAGGAAAGCGCGTCAAAGCGAACTGAGCGCCGAAGAGAAAAATCAACTGCGCGACCTTCTAAGTCGCAATGTTTCCGCATCAAACCCGACCTCAACTGGCGCGTGAGGTCATAGCTCAGGTATAATCCTCGGCTTGTTTTTTGCCCGCCAAGACCTTCAGTGGATAGGGTGTTATGTCCGGAAAAGCGCAACAGCAGTCTCGTATTATTGAGTTGATCAAACTGGGTCGTGAGCAGAAGTATCTGACTTACGCCGAGGTCAACGACCACCTGCCCGAGGATATTTCAGATCCGGAGCAGGTGGAAGACATCATCCGCATGATTAACGACATGGGGATCCCCGTACACGAGAGTGCTCCGGATGCGGACGCCCTTATGTTGGCCGACGCCGATACCGACGAGGCCGCTGCGGAAGAAGCAGCCGCCGCGTTGGCAGCGGTGGAGACCGATATCGGTCGCACCACTGACCCTGTGCGCATGTATATGCGTGAGATGGGTACGGTCGAGCTTCTGACTCGTGAAGGCGAAATCGAAATCGCCAAACGTATCGAAGAAGGCATCCGTGAAGTGATGAGCGCAATCGCGCACTTCCCTGGCACGGTTGACCACATTCTCTCCGAGTACACTCGCGTCACCACCGAAGGTGGTCGCCTGTCCGACGTTCTGAGCGGTTACATCGACCCGGACGACGGCATTGCGCCGCCGGCTGCCGAAGTGCCACCGCCGATCGACGCGAAAGCCGCGAAGGCTGACGACGATACCGACGACGATGACGCCGAAGCTTCGGATGACGAAGAAGAAGCCGAAAGCGGTCCGGATCCGGTCATCGCTGCCCAGCGTTTCGGCGCTGTGGCCGATCAGATGGAAATCACCCGCAAGGCCCTGAAAAAGCACGGTCGTCACAACAAGGCAGCGGTTGCCGAGTTGCTGGTCCTGGCCGAGCTGTTCATGCCGATCAAACTGGTGCCGAAGCAATTCGAAGCCCTGGTCGAGCGTGTTCGCAGTGCCCTGGATCGTCTGCGTCAGCAAGAGCGCGCGATCATGCAACTGTGCGTACGTGATGCACGTATGCCACGCGCCGATTTCCTGCGTCAGTTCCCAGGCAATGAAGTCGACGAAAGCTGGTCCGACGCCTTGGCCAAAGGCAAGAGCAAATACGCCGAAGCCATTGGTCGCGTACAGCCGGATATTATTCGTTGCCAGCAGAAGCTGACCGCGCTGGAAACCGAGACCGGTCTGACCATCGCTGAAATCAAGGACATCAACCGTCGCATGTCGATCGGTGAGGCCAAGGCCCGCCGCGCGAAGAAAGAGATGGTTGAAGCCAACTTGCGTCTGGTGATCTCGATCGCCAAGAAGTACACCAACCGCGGCCTGCAATTCCTCGATCTGATCCAGGAAGGCAACATCGGTCTGATGAAAGCGGTGGACAAGTTCGAATACCGTCGTGGTTACAAGTTCTCGACTTATGCCACCTGGTGGATCCGTCAGGCGATCACTCGCTCGATCGCCGACCAGGCCCGCACCATCCGTATTCCGGTGCACATGATCGAGACGATCAACAAGCTCAACCGCATTTCCCGCCAGATGCTGCAGGAAATGGGTCGCGAACCGACCCCGGAAGAGCTGGGCGAACGCATGGAAATGCCTGAGGACAAGATCCGCAAGGTATTGAAGATCGCTAAAGAGCCGATCTCCATGGAAACCCCGATCGGTGATGACGAAGACTCTCATCTGGGTGACTTCATCGAAGACTCGACCATGCAGTCGCCAATCGATGTTGCAACCGTTGAAAGCCTGAAAGAAGCGACCCGCGAAGTGCTGTCCGGCCTCACTGCCCGTGAAGCCAAGGTACTGCGCATGCGCTTCGGTATCGACATGAACACCGACCACACACTCGAAGAAGTGGGCAAACAGTTTGACGTAACGCGTGAGCGGATCCGTCAGATCGAAGCCAAGGCGCTGCGCAAGCTGCGCCACCCGACGCGAAGCGAGCATCTGCGCTCCTTCCTCGACGAGTGATACCAGAACCCCCGGCCCAGGCCGGGGGTTTTGTTTATGGGCAGATTAAATCCCTCTCACCGCCCCTCCCCTGCATACCCCGTCTACACTCGAAAACAATGAATCCCGTGCCATAACGAGACGGTTATGCCCAGACTGGCGCCCTTGCTTTTCTTGCTGTCACTGATGATCTGGACCGCAACGGCTGACGCGCTGACTCTGACCGATGAAGAACGTAGCTGGCTGGCGGCTCACCCGGACTTGCGCCTGGGTGTCGATGCTTCGTGGCCGCCTTTCGAGTTCCGCGATGATGAAAACCGCTATCAGGGCCTGGCCGCCGACTATATCGGCGTGATTCGCCAGCGACTGGCGATCAATCTCACCCCCGTCGAACCGTCGAGCTGGACCGAAGTACTGGAGCAGGTCAAACACGGCAAGATCGATCTGCTGCCGGGCATCATGTCCACCCCGGAGCGGCAAAACTATCTGTCATTCACTCGCCCCTACCTCGACTTCCCCATTGTCATCCTCGCCCACGTTGGCGGCGCCCAGCCCCGCAAGATAGAGGATTTGTACGGTTTGAAAATTGCGGTCGTGGAAAACTACGCCCCCCATGAACTGCTGCGTACACACCACCCGGATCTGAATCTGGTGGCCATGCCCAATGTCAGCTCGACCTTGCAGGCATTGGCCACCGGCCAGGTCGACGCGGTTGTCGGCGATCTCGCTTCCAGTGTCTGGAGCCTGCGCCAACTCAAGCTCGAAGGCTTGTACGTCAGCGGCGAAACACCGTACCGCTACCAGTTGGCGATGGCTGTACCGCGTGACAACAAAATGCTGGTGGAGATTCTGGACAAAGTCCTCGCCGACATGACCCCGGACGAGATCAGCAGCATTCAGGAACATTGGGTCGGCAACGTCCTCGACCATCGGACATTCTGGTCGGACCTGCTGATTTATGGTCTACCCGGTCTGTCGCTGCTGGTGATCATTCTGGCGGTGGTCATTCGCATCAATCGCCGCTTGAGTTCGGAAATTGCCCGACGTGTCGACCTCGAACAGGAATTGCGCAGCAGCGAATACCACTACCGCGGGCTGGTGGAAAGCCTGTCGGCCATCGCCTGGGAAGCGCGCATAAGCGACTTCACCTACAGCTATGTGTCGCCCCATGCCGAGGATCTGCTCGGTTATCCACAGGCGCACTGGCTGATTCCGGGCTTCTGGCGCAACATCATCCACCCCGCCGACCTGACCCGCGCCGAGGCCATCTGTGATGACGCGGTACGTGAAGGACGCGATCACACCCTCGACTATCGGGTGATCACCGCAGACGGGCGCTGTCTGTGGGTGCGCGACATTGTCAGTCTGATTGAACATGGCCATGAGCCAGTGATGCGTGGCTTGATGATCGACATCAGCGAAACCAAACGGACCGAAGAAGCGCTGCGCCTGTCGGAACAGAAGTTCGCCTCGGTGTTCCAGCAATGCCCGGACATTCTGGTGATCGCGCGGCTTTCCGATGGCTGCCTGCTGGAAGTCAACGAAGCCTTTGAAGAACAGATAGGCCTGAAAGCGGAAGAAGTCGTCGGCCAGACCGCCACTGAACTCAACATCTGGGGCATTCCCGGGGTCGGCCCGGGACTGTTGCAGCGCTTGCAGGCCGGTAGCATCCGCAACCTGGAGATGCCTTTTCGCCGCAACAATGGCCATGTGTTCACCGGCCTGATTTCCGCCGAGCCGTTCGATCTCGACACCACTCCGGCGCTGGTGGTCGTAGTGCGCGACATCACCCAGCTCAAGGAAACCCAACAGCAACTGCAAACTTCCGAAGAGAAGTTCGCCAAGGCCTTCCACGCCTCGCCGGATGGATTACTGTTGTCGCGGCAAAGCGATGGCCTGTTACTGGAGGTCAACGAGGGCTTCAGCCGCATCACCGGCTTCAACAGCGCGATGTCGGTGGATCGCTCGGCGCTGGATCTGGGGATCTGGGTCAACCTCAACGAACGCAAGCAGATGCTCGATCTGCTGCACCGCGACGGCTTCGTACGCGACTTTACCTGCCATATCCGTCGCAGCGACGGGCAGATCCGTCTGTGCGAAGTGTCCAGCCGCCCCCTGCCAATCGGCGACGAAGACTGCATGCTGACCATCGCCCGGGACATCACCGAGCGCCACCTGATGCAGGAAAAACTGCAGCAGGCCGCCACCGTATTCGAGAGCACTGCCGAAGGCGTACTGATCACTGACACTCAGCAGCACATCAGCGCGGTCAACCGCGCGTTCACCGAAATCACCGGCTACAGCGAAAGTGAAGCCCTCGGCCACACCCCGCGCCTGCTCGCCTCCGGCCTGCACGACAGCGCGTTCTACGCAGCGATGTGGCACCAGTTGACCGACGAGGGACACTGGCAGGGCGAGATTTCCAACCGGCGCAAGAACGGCGAACTGTACCCGAGTTGGCTGACCATCAGCGCCGTGCGCAACCGCGACAAGTTCATCACTCACTTCGTCGCGGTATTTGCTGACATCTCCAGCCTCAAACACGCGCAAGCCAAGCTCGACTATCAAGCGCACCATGACCCGCTCACCGGCCTGCCGAATCGCACGCTGTTCGAAAGCCGCCTGCTGACCGCGCTGAACAGTCAGCAGGAAAACGGTGGTCAGGGCGCCGTGCTGTTCCTTGATCTCGACCGTTTCAAACACATCAACGACAGCCTCGGCCACCCGGTCGGCGACCTGCTGCTCAAGGGCATTGCCGTGCGCCTGAAAGAACAACTGCGCGATATCGACACCGTCGCGCGGCTGGGGGGCGACGAGTTCATCATCCTGCTGCCGGGCCTGCAACAAGTCAGCGATGCCGACAACATCGCAATCAAACTGCTCAACTGCTTTAGCGCACCGTTTCAGGCTGGTGAGCACGAGTTTTTTATCAGCGCCAGCATCGGTACCAGCCTGTATCCACGGGACGGCTGTGATGTCGCCACCCTGGTGAAAAACGCCGACGCGGCGATGTACCGCTCCAAGGCCAAGGGCCGCAACCGCGTCGAAAGCTACACCCGTGACCTCACCGCCCAGGCCAGCGAGCGCGTGGCTCTGGAGCACGAACTGCGCCGGGCCATCGAGCGCGAAGAATTGTTCCTCTACTACCAACCGAAAATCAGCCTCGACGACCATCGCCTGGTCGGTGCCGAAGCGCTGATCCGCTGGCGCCACCCGACCTTCGGCGAAGTGCCGCCGGAGCACTTCATCCCGTTGGCCGAAGAGAACGGCATGATCCTGCAGATCGGCGATTGGGTGCTCGAGACCGCCTGCCGGCAGATGTTCGAGTGGAATCAGATCTACGACAGCCTTGGCCCGCTGTCGGTCAACCTGGCCGGCGCGCAACTGCGGCAGCCGAATCTGCTCGGGCGCATCGAACAACTGCTCAGGGACAACCGCCTGCAGCCGGATTTACTGCAACTGGAAATTACCGAAAACTTCATCATGAGCCAGGCCGAAGAAGCACTGGCGGTGCTGCACCAGCTCAAACATCTGGGCGTTCAACTGGCGATCGACGACTTCGGCACCGGTTATTCTTCGCTCAGTTACCTGAAACGCCTGCCGCTGGACATCCTCAAGATTGACCAGTCATTTGTCCGCGGACTGCCCGATGACCCGCACGATGCGGCGATTGTCCGCGCGATCATCGCTCTGGGCCGGAGCATGCAATTCACCGTGATTGCCGAAGGCGTGGAAACCCAGGCCCAGCAACAATTCCTCGCCGCCGAAGGCTGCGAACAGATTCAGGGCTACATCGTCAGCCTGCCACTGCCCCCGGATGAATTCGCCGCAACGTTTCTTCGTGTAACCGTATCGGATTATTCGGATAGCACAGCCGCCAAACCGTCGCTATAATCCGCGGCCTACTGAGGGCCTATAGCTCAGTTGGTTAGAGCAGAGGACTCATAATCCTTTGGTCCACGGTTCAAGTCCGTGTGGGCCCACCACATTTGAAAGCCGCGCTCCATGCGCGGCTTTTTCTTGGGCGATCGGTTGAGGGGACAATCTTTGCGAGCGCAATGTTCGGAAGACCTCCCCGAAGGCTGTAGGAATGTTCCGAAGCGATGTTTTCTCCCCTCCCCGTGCCTTGTTGACTGTTTCTCCAGACAAGTAATCTCCGGACGCCACCGCCCGTCCAGGATTGTTTTTATGCTTGTGAATGCTGCGCCACTGATAAGGGAAGCAGCCGACCAACTAACCTGGATCGACCTTGCTCTACCAGATCTGAGAACATTGCCCAGAGAAATTCGGTCAGCCGCAATCGGAGAAGTCAAAAGGGCTGACGACGCAAAAGACGCTCTCAAAATCCTTCTGAATCACTTCGGGTTCGTCGACGATTCCGTGCTGGCCGTTACTATCCTCACGCCTATTGGAAACGTTGCAGTCATGCGAGACAAACTGGCCCATATCGTCGAGAAACGTCCAGACTCCCGAGAACGCTATGTTCGACATGCCATCGATACGCTCACGGGACCATTCGAAGTATGGAAAGTCCTCTACGATAACGGCGGTTTCCGATTGGCATTCATCAACGCCTATGAGGCAAAAAACGACATGCTCGTCGTGGTCGATGTGCGAAACGGGCACGTCCTCTGGAATTTCATGCACGCTCCGTCAAGAGCAATGAACAAGCACCGCCAAGGCGATCTTTTGTACAAGCGGTACATTCTTGAAGACAAAGAAAAGGGCAGCCCGTTGGCTGCCCTTGATATTTGAATCCTGATATTTGCATCCTCAGGAAATGGGATGAAGAGGTCTCACCTTACACCGATGTTGCAGCATCGCTGAGGTACCTACGTCCGCTAAAGCCCTGCAAGGCAGCAGATTTCGCGCTCTTGTTGGCATTCTTGATAAATAGGCCAGGCAAGTCAAACGAAATATTTGATGTTTGTTTTGGCGCAACGAGTGCCTCCACGCATAAGTGACGTGCTCAGTCAGCGCCAGCAGCGTGTCGCTGATAGTGCCTGTAACATGCAAACTCATCCGCCCTCGACAGTCATGGAGCTACACCGTTGCCCGACATTCGCCCTCCTGTTCTCGACGAAATCGACCGCCAGCTGATCGCCGCCCTGCAGATCAACGCCCGCGAAAGCGTGGCCATGCTTGCCCGGCAGTTGGGTATTGCGCGGACCACCGTCACATCGCGGTTGGCGCGGCTGGAGAAGGCCAAGGTAATCACCGGATACGGCGTGCGCCTAGGGCAGCGCGTGGTCGATGGCGGGTTGCAGGCGTATGTCGGGATCAAGGTGCAGCCGCGTTCTGGCAAGGAAGTGCTGCGTCGCTTGAGTGCGATGGCACAGGTGCAGCAGTTGTGTGCGGTGAGTGGCGAATTTGATTATGTGGCGTGGCTGCGCACGGACTCGCCGGAGCAACTGGATCAGTTGCTGGATCAGATCGGCAGTGTGGACGGGGTGGAGAAGACCACGACGTCGATCATTTTGAGTAGCAAGATTGATCGAGGGCAGCCGGTTTGAGTAATGGCAATAACCTTTCGGTTGGCAAATAGGGCCTCTTCGCGAGCAAGCCCGCTCCCACATTTGACTGGGTTGAGCGCAGAATCTGCGCCAGACACAAATCCACTGTGGGAGCGGGCTTGCTCGCGAAAGCGGTCTGTCAGCCGCCTTCTTTAGTGGAAGGAATATAGCCTTCGCTCCCACAATGATCGAAGTGACGTCGGAGATTGTCACTTTGATCAATAGAATGGCAAAACGACGACACTTTGCGTCTTATTAACGTGTTCTACGCTCCCTAGAATGGCTGGCATCTTTTCCTATACTCAGACGCGCATCCTGCGTCGGGTCGCCAGCAAGGTCAGCCATGAACAAGAACAATCGCCATCCTGCAGACGGTAAGAAACCAGTCACCATTTTCGGCCCGGACTTCCCGTTCGCCTTCGACGACTGGATCGAACACCCGGCCGGTCTCGGCAGCATTCCTGAACAGCACCATGGCGCTGAAGTGGCGATTGTCGGCGCGGGTATCGCTGGCCTGGTGGCCGCCTACGAACTGATGAAGCTCGGCTTGAAACCAGTGGTGTACGAGGCCTCGAAACTGGGTGGCCGTCTGCGTTCGCAAGCGTTCAACGGCACCGATGGCATCGTCGCGGAACTGGGCGGCATGCGTTTCCCGGTATCCTCCACGGCGTTCTACCACTATGTAGACAAGCTCGGTCTCGAGACCAAACCCTTCCCGAACCCACTGACGCCGGCCTCCGGCAGCACGGTGATCGATCTCGAAGGCAAAACCCATTACGCACAAAGCCTCAAGGATCTTCCTGCACTGTTCCAGGAAGTGGCTGACGCCTGGGCGGATGCACTGGAGGCTGGCTCGCAGTTCGCCGATATCCAGCAAGCGATCCGTGACCGCGACGTACCACGCCTCAAAGAACTGTGGAACAAACTCGTTCCGCTGTGGGACGACCGCACCTTCTACGATTTCGTGGCCACCTCCAAGGCCTTCGCCAAACTCTCGTTTCATCACCGCGAAGTGTTCGGTCAGGTCGGTTTCGGCACTGGCGGCTGGGACTCGGACTTCCCCAACTCGATGCTCGAAATCTTCCGCGTGGTGATGACCAACTGCGATGATCACCAGCATCTGGTGGTCGGCGGTGTGGAGCAAGTGCCGCAAGGCATCTGGCGGCATGTGCCGGAGCGCTGCGTGCACTGGCCGGAAGGCACCAGCCTGAAATCCCTGCACCGTGGCGCGCCGCGTTCCGGGGTGAAGAAAATCGCCCACGCGCCGGACGGCCGTTTCGCCGTCACCGACAACAACGGCGACACCCGCGAATACGCCGCCGTGCTGACCACCTGCCAGAGCTGGCTGCTGACCACCCAGATCGAATGCGACGAAACCCTGTTCTCGCAGAAGATGTGGATGGCGCTGGACCGCACGCGCTACATGCAGTCGTCGAAGACCTTCGTGATGGTCGACCGGCCATTCTGGAAGGACAAGGATCCGGAAACCGGTCGCGACCTGATGAGCATGACCCTCACCGATCGCCTGACCCGTGGCACCTATCTGTTCGATAACGGTGACGACAAGCCGGGCGTGATCTGCCTGTCGTACTCGTGGATGAGCGACGCGCTGAAGATGCTGCCGCACCCGGTCGAGAAACGCGTGGAACTGGCGTTGAACGCACTGAAGAAGATCTACCCGAAAGTCGACATCGCCGCGCGGATCATTGGCGATCCGATCACCGTGTCGTGGGAAGCTGACCCGCACTTCCTCGGCGCATTCAAAGGCGCCCTGCCCGGCCACTATCGCTACAACCAGCGGATGTACGCGCACTTCATGCAGGACGACATGCCAGCCGAACAGCGCGGGATTTTCATCGCCGGCGATGACGTATCGTGGACGCCAGCATGGGTCGAAGGCGCGGTGCAGACCTCGCTCAACGCGGTGTGGGGCATCATGAAACACTTCGGCGGGTCGACACATAAAGCGAACCCGGGCCCGGGTGATGTGTTCAAAGACATCGGCCCTATCGCCCTGCCCGAGTAAGAGGATTCCCCGATGCGCGTAGCCCTTTACCAATGTCCACCGCTGCCACTGGACCCCGCCGCCAACCTGCATCGCCTGCAGCAACTGGCGATGGAGGCCAAGGGTGCCGACCTGCTGGTGCTGCCGGAAGTGTTTCTGACCGGCTACAACATCGGCAAGGAAGCGGTCAGCACCTTGGCCGAGGTCTACAACGGCGAATGGGCGCAACAGATCGGTCGAATCGCCAAAGCCGCCGGGCTGGCAATTGCTTACGGGTATCCCGAGCGCACGGCCGACGGGCAGATCTACAACGCCGTGCAGTTGATCGACGCGCACGGCGAGCGCCTGTGCAACTACCGCAAGACCCATCTGTTCGGCGACCTGGATCGTTCGATGTTCAGCCCCGGCGAAGATGCGTTTCCGGTGGTCGAGCTCAACGGCTGGAAGCTCGGTTTCCTGATCTGCTACGACCTGGAGTTTCCCGAGAACGCGCGGCGTCTGGCGCTGGCCGGCGCCGAGCTGATTGTGGTGCCGACGGCGAACATGATTCCGTTCGATTTCGTCGCTGATGTCACCGTGCGCTCCCGCGCCTTCGAAAACCAGTGCTACGTGGCGTACGCCAACTATTGCGGGCATGAAGGCGAGATCCACTATTGCGGGCAAAGCAGCATCGCCGCGCCGGACGGCAGCCGTATCGCCCAGGCTGGCCTCGATGAAGCATTGATCGTCGGTGAGCTGGATCGCCAGTTGATGGCCGACTCCCGTGCCGCCAATCGCTACCTCAACGACCGTCGTCCCGAGCTTTACCACGCGTTGAACAAGCGCTGACCCCACGCAATCCGCTAGCATTGGCACTTCACTGTTCTGGAAGTGCCCATGCCTGCGCCAACTCCCCCTCGCCCCCACACTGAAACCCTGGCCAACGGCTTGCGCGTGACCCTGCGTCAGGTGCCCGGCTTGAAGCGCAGCGCCGCTGCGTTGCGGGTGGCGGCCGGTAGTCATGATGTGCCACTGGAGTGGCCGGGGCTGGCGCATTTCCTTGAGCATCTGCTGTTTCTCGGCACTGAGCGTTTTCCTGCGAGGCAGGCGCTGATGGCCTACGTGCAAAGTCACGGTGGGCAAGTAAATGCCAGTACCCGTGAACGCAGCACCGACTTCTTCTTCGAATTGCCGACCTCGGCCTTCAGCGCCGGGCTTGAGCGTCTGTCAGACATGCTCGCCCAGCCGCGTATGAATCCGCACGATCAGTTGCGCGAACGGGAAGTGCTGGACGCGGAATTCGTCGCGTGGTCGCAAGATCCGACGGCTCAGCAGGAACTGGCGCTGTACGAGGGATTGCCGGCCACACATCCGTTGCGCGGGTTTCATGCGGGGAATCGCGATAGCCTGAAAGTTGAGTTACCAGCGTTTCAGCAGGCACTGAAGGATTTCCATCAGCAGTTTTATCGCACCGGACAAATGACGCTGAGCCTGGTCGGGCCGCAGAGCGTTGAGGAATTGCGCGTCCTTGCGCAGCAGTTCGCCGTGGCGCTGCCGGTTGGGGATAAAGTCCAGCAGGCTGCGCCGCTGCCGTTGACGGTGAAAAGTTATCAACAGGTCGGCGAGCGAAGCAGCAATCTGTTGTTCGCTTTCGAAGCACTGCCCGACTCGTCCGCCGAAGCGTTGGCATTTCTCTGCCATTGGCTGAACAGCGCCAAGCCCGGCGGTTTGTTCGCCCATTTGCAGCAACAACGCCTCGCGGATAGTTTGAAAGCCGTGCCGCTGTATCAGTTCGCCGGGCAAGCGTTGCTGCACCTGCAATTCACTGGTTCCGCCGAGTCCCTCAGCGCCACTCGTGAACAGCTGCTGGACTGGTTGAGCTTCTTTGCCGCGCAACAGGACTGGGCAGCGTTGCGCGAGGAGTACATCAAGTTACTTGAGCGTCAGCAGCAAATCAGCGGTGCTCTGCCACTGGCGCGGCTCGACAGTGAACAACGCGAAAACGGTCTGTCGGAAAACGGCGTCGTTGCGCTCAAACAGGTCCTGCGCGACCTCGGTGTTGTGGATAACTTCAGCGACCATTGGCACCTGCCTGCCGCCAACCCTTTCCTGCGCTCCAGCGAACCGCTGGCCAACGCCGGCCTGATTCGCGGCCAGACCAGCGCTCACCGTGGTTTGCGTACTTTCGCTCAGGATCGCTCCCGCGGGCGGCGTGAGCGTTCACCGATGCAATTCAGCCAGGCGTTGCCGGACAACAGTGATCTCGGCACGATTTACCTGCGCTGGCAAACCGAAGCGGTGGCCAGTGTAAAACTGCAAGCCAAGCTGCAACGCAGTCTGCGGGAAACGCAGGAAGATGCGCGGCAGGCCGGCCTCGAGTTGGCGTTCAGTGCCACCGGTACGCAGTGGCTACTGAAACTGACCGGCCTGCAGGAGCCGATGCCCAGTGTCCTCGAACACGCGCTGAAATGCCTGACGCAAATTGACGTCGATTCCGCCAACGCAGAGCCAGAACCACCGCTGATACCGATCCGCCAGTTGCTCAAGGCATTGCCTGAGCATTGCCTGCCATCGGCCGTCGAGTCGGACGACGCCAAACTGCTGTGGACAACTTCGCGCTGGGACGGACTGGCCCTTGGCCTCAACGCGCAGACGCAATCGTCCATGGGCCTGGCCCTGAGCCGCATCCCTGGCACACCGGACAATCAATTGCCGGCAACGCCGGCGATCAACACGCAACATCTATGGAGCCACATCGACACCGCGTCCAGCGAACACGCCTTGCTGCTGTTCTGCCCGACCGCCAGCCACGAGATTGCCGATGAGGCTGCCTGGCGCCTGCTCGCGCAACTGTGCCAGACCCTGTTCTATCAGCGTCTGCGGGTCGAATTGCAATTGGGCTACGCGGTGTTCAGCGCCCTGCGGCAGATGCATGGCCAGAGTGGATTGCTGTTTGGTGTGCAGTCGCCAAATACTGCGCCAGTTGAACTGCTTGGGCATATCCAGCAGTTCCTCGAGGGCATTCCTGCGCTGATCGAAAACCTCGATGAAGAGGACTTCAACCAGCAACGCCAGTCACTCGCGGATCAGTTCGATGAGAGTCATCTGTCCCTCAAAGACGCCGCCGAGTTGCTGTGGCAGGCCAAGCTCGCCGGCCACTCGTCGGATTATCTGGCGCAACTGCACACAGCCATTGGTCAACTGGAACGCTCAACATTGCTGGCGGCAGCGCAGCGCTTGCTCAACGCCGAGGGCGGCCGGCTGTGCCTGGCCAGCGAATCGGTACCCGGCGCACCTTGGCAAGCGACAAAATGATCATTACCAAGGCTGCAAGGAGCTTTCTCAAAGATTCACGGGCAATCGTGCTGAAATTTTGAGTAACATAGCAGCCTAACTATTTGGAACATCCCGGCGCGGCCATGGACTATACCTATGGATAGCGCTATCCCACCCACCCAATGAGGAGTCACCTTATGTCCTGGACAAAACCGGCTTACACCGACCTGCGTATCGGCTTCGAAGTCACCATGTACTTCGCCAGCCGCTGAGTTCTGCCTACGCAGACTTGCAGTGCAACGCCTCGGCTCGCCGGGGCGTTTTATTTTCAGCGTTGAAAGATGGGAGCGTTCATGTTCGTCCAGATTCTGGGTTCGGCCGCCGGTGGCGGATTTCCGCAGTGGAACTGCAACTGCGTCAATTGCGCAGGCTTTCGCGACGGCAGCCTGAATGCCAAGGCCCGTACCCAATCGTCCATCGCGATTTCCGATGACGGCGTGAACTGGGTGCTGTGCAACGCTTCGCCGGACATCCGCGCGCAACTGCAGAGCTTCGCCCCGATGCAACCGGGCCGTGCACTGCGCGACACCGGCATCAGCGCGATCATCCTGATGGACAGCCAGATCGACCATACCACCGGCCTGCTGAGCCTGCGCGAAGGCTGCCCGCATCAGGTCTGGTGCACGGACATGGTTCACGAAGATCTGAGCACCGGTTTCCCGCTGTTCAAGATGCTCACCCACTGGAACGGCGGACTGAACTGGAACCGCATCGAGCTCGACCAGAGCTTCACTGTCGCTGCCTGCCCGAACCTGCGCTTCACCCCGCTGCCGTTGCGCAGCGCCGCGCCACCGTATTCGCCGCACCGTTTCGACCCGCACCCGGGCGACAACATCGGCCTGATCGTCGAAGACCTCAACACCGGCGGCAAACTGTTTTACGCCCCGGGCCTGGGCAAGGTCGACGCGCCGCTGCTGGAGATCATGGCCGGCAGCGATTGCCTGCTGGTTGACGGCACAATGTGGGATGACGATGAAATGCAACGCCGTGGCGTCGGCACCCGCACCGGTCGGGAGATGGGCCACCTGGCGCAGAACGGCCCCGGCGGCATGCTCGAAGTGCTGGAGCAATTGCCCGAACAGCGCAAGGTGCTTATCCACATCAACAACACCAACCCGATTCTCGATGAGGATTCGCCGGAGCGCGCGGAGCTGGCGCGGCGTAATGTTGAAGTGGCGTTCGATGGCATGAGTATTGTGCTGTAGCGGATGGCCTCTTCGCGAGCAAGCCCGCTCCCACATTGGATCTGTGGCGTTCACAAACCCTGTGGGAGCGGGCTTGCTCGCGAAGACGTCCGAACAGACACCCAGAATTCCAACGGTTGTTCCCCCGGAGAACCGCAATGACCGACACCCCGCTGTCCCCCACCGAATTCGAAGCGGCCCTGCGCGCCAAAGGCGCCTATTACCACATCTATCACCCGTATCACGTGGCGATGTACGAGGGCCGTGCCACCCGCGAGCAGATTCAGGGCTGGGTTGCCAACCGCTTCTACTATCAGATGAACATCCCCCTGAAAGACGCGGCGATCCTCGCCAACTGCCCGGATCGCGAGATCCGTCGCGAGTGGATTCAACGCCTGCTCGATCACGATGGCGCCCCGGGTGAGGACGGCGGGATCGAAGCCTGGCTGCGTCTCGGTCAGGCGGTCGGCCTCGACCCGGATCAACTGCGCTCCCAGGAACTGGTGCTGCCCGGCGTGCGTTTCGCCGTCGACGCCTACGTCAACTTCGCCCGCCGTGCCAGTTGGCAGGAAGCCGCCAGCAGCTCGTTGACCGAACTGTTCGCACCGCAGATCCACCAGTCGCGCCTCGACAGCTGGCCGCAGCATTACCCGTGGATCGACCCGGCCGGTTACGAATATTTCCGCACCCGCCTCGGTCAGGCGCGGCGCGATGTCGAGCATGGTCTGGCGATCACGCTCGAGCACTACAAGACCCGCGAGGGTCAGGAGCGCATGCTGGAAATTCTCCAGTTCAAACTGGACATTCTTTGGAGCATGCTCGACGCCATGAGCATGGCTTACGAACTGAACCGCCCGCCATATCACAGCGTCACCGAGCAGCGGGTCTGGCACAAAGGAATCACCTTATGAGTTTTGATCGCAGCAAGATCCCGACCTGGCGTCCCGGCTACCGTTTTCAGTATGAACCGGCGCAAAAAGGCCACGTGCTGCTCTACCCCGAGGGCATGATCAAGCTCAACGACAGCGCCGCGCTGATCGGCGGTTTGATCGACGGTGAACGCGATGTCGCGGCGATCATCGCCAAACTCGACGAGCAGTTCCCCGGCGTGCCTGAGCTCGGTGAAGACATCGAGCAATTCATGGAGGTTGCCCGTGCGCAGCACTGGATCGAACTTGCCTGAGGCATCGGTGCAAGTACCGCCAAAACCTGAAGTCGGCCTGCCGCTGTGGCTGCTCGCCGAGCTGACTTACCGCTGCCCGCTGCAATGCCCGTACTGCTCCAATCCGCTGGATTTCGCCGAGCAGGGCAAAGAGCTGAGCACCGAGCAGTGGATCAAGGTGTTCCGCGAAGCGCGGGAGATGGGCGCGGCGCAACTGGGCTTTTCCGGTGGCGAACCGCTGGTGCGTCAGGACCTCGCCGAACTGATCCGTGAAGCGCGGCAGTTGGGTTTCTACACTAACCTGATCACTTCCGGCATCGGCCTGACCGAGCAGAAAATCAGCGACTTCAAAAAGGCTGGCCTCGATCACATCCAGATCAGTTTTCAGGCCAGCGACGAGCAAGTGAACAACCTGCTCGCCGGCTCGAAAAAGGCCTTCGCGCAGAAGCTGGAAATGGCCCGGGCGGTGAAGGCCCACGGCTATCCGATGGTGCTGAACTTCGTCACCCACCGGCACAACATCGACAAGATCGACCGCATCATCGAGCTGTGTATTGCGCTCGAAGCAGACTTCGTCGAACTCGCCACCTGCCAGTTCTACGGCTGGGCGCAGCTCAACCGTGTCGGCCTGTTGCCGACCAAGGAACAACTGGTGCGTGCCGAACGCATCACCAACGAATACCGCGCCAAACTGGAAGCCGAAGGGCATCCGTGCAAGCTGATTTTCGTCACCCCGGACTACTACGAAGAACGCCCGAAAGCCTGCATGAACGGCTGGGGCAGCATCTTTCTGACGGTAACTCCGGACGGCACTGCCCTGCCCTGTCATGGCGCCCGACAGCTGCCGGTACAATTTCCCAACGTGCGCGACCACAGCATGCAGCACATCTGGTACGACTCGTTCGGCTTCAACCGCTTTCGCGGTTACGACTGGATGCCTGAGCCGTGCCGCTCGTGCGACGAGAAGGAACAGGATTTCGGCGGCTGCCGCTGTCAGGCGTTCATGCTTACGGGGGACGCGAGCAATGCCGACCCGGTGTGCAGCAAGTCCGAACATCACGGCGTGATTCTCAAGGCCCGCGAAGAAGCCGAGACCGCCACCCAGACCATCGAACAACTGGCCTTCCGTAATGAACGAAACTCACGCCTCATCGCCAAGGGCTGAGCCTTTCAGCGCCGCTCAGGCCGTCGCCGCCGGAATGGATTTCGCCGAGCTGCAACTCGGCGCCCACGGTGTGTTCTGGAATGAATATCGCCCGCAAGACGCCGCGTGCCGGATCTGGCACTGGCGCGACGGCGTGGCGAAATGTCTGACGCCGGACGGTTTCAGTGTGCGTAGCCGGGTGTACGAATATGGCGGTGGCGCGTTTTGTCTGACGCCTGACGGAGTGGCTTTCGTCAATGAGGCGGATCAGCAGTTGTATCGGCAAGCGCTGGATGGCGCGCCTGAAGCGCTGACGTCTGGCGAGTGTCGTTATGGCGATCTGCATTTTGCTTTCGGCCAGGTGCTGACGGTTGAGGAGCTGCGCGACCAGCATCGACTGGTAGCAATTGATCTGGCCGACGGCACACGGCATTTGCTGGCTGAAGGTGCGGATTTTTATGCAGCACCGGTGATCAGCCCGGACGGTTCGCGGTTGGCGTGGATCGAGTGGAGTCGGCCGCATCAGCCGTGGACCTCCACGCGATTGATGGTGGCCGAGCGTCTGGCTGAGGGTGGCTTTGGCGCACCGCGTTGCGTGGCGGGGGCTGACCTTGAAGAGTCGATCCAGCAACCGCGGTTCGACGCGAAAGGACGCTTGTTGTGCCTGACTGATCGCGGCGGTTTCTGGCAGCCGTGGCGCGAAACGTCCGACGGTTTGCAGCGACTGCCCTGTGCCGAAGCCGATCATGCGCCCGCCCCGTGGCAAATGGGTGGCTGCACCTGGTTGCCGGTGGGCGATTCGTTTCTGGCTAGCTGGAGCGAAGGCGGTTTTGGTCGTCTGGCGCTCGACGGCGAGGACTTTACTGGCGACTACAGCCGCTTCCGGCATCTGGCGCTGGATCAGCAGTTCATCTACTGCATCGCCGCCTCGCCGATCAGCCCTTCGGCGGTGATCGCCATTGATCGCACGACCTGCTCGGTGCAAGTGCTGGCCGGGGGTGTTGCACCTCTGCCGGCGGAGCGCATCAGCCGTCCGCAGACCTTGCGCTACCCGAGCGGCAGCGGTGAGGCTCACGGATTCTTTTATCCGGCAATGAACGACGAAGCGCGACCGCCACTGGTGGTGTTCATCCACGGCGGCCCGACCTCGGCCTGCTACCCGATGCTCGACCCGCGCATTCAGTACTGGACGCAGCGTGGTTTCGCCGTCGCCGACCTCAACTATCGCGGCAGCAGCGGTTACGGTCGCGAATACCGTCAGGCGTTGCATCTGAGCTGGGGTGAGGTGGATGTCGAGGACGCCTGCGCGGTGGTGGCGTATCTGGCCGAACAAGGTCTGATCGATGGCGAGCGGGCATTTATTCGCGGTGGCAGCGCCGGGGGTTACACCACGCTGTGCGCGCTGGCGTTTCAGCAAGTGTTCCGCGCGGGCGCCAGCCTCTATGGCGTCAGCGACCCGGTGGCACTGGCCCGGGCAACCCACAAATTCGAAGGTGATTATCTCGACTGGCTGATCGGCGATCCCGAACAGGATGCCGAGCGCTACGCCGCCCGCACGCCGCTACTGCACGCGAGCAACATCCGTGTGCCAGTGATTTTCTTTCAGGGTGAACTGGATGCGGTGGTGGTGCCGCAACAGACGCGCGACATGGTCGCGGCGCTGGAGCACAACGGCATCCCGGTCGAGGCGCATTACTACGCCGAGGAACGCCATGGCTTCCGCCGGGCGGTGAACCAGGCGCATGCGCTGGAACAGGAGTGGAGGTTTTATCGGCGGGTGATGGGGTTGGCTGACTGACACCCGCATTCACAATTCAAAATATTGGTGCCTTTATCGCGAGCAGGCTCGCTCCCACATTGGATCTGTGTTGTTCACAAAATCCCCTGTGGGAGCGAGCCTGCTCGCGAATGCTATCTATCAGATGCCGCTGAACTCAGCGCTTGGCGATGATGTACACCGCATGCACGATCCCGGGAATGTAGCCGCACAGCGTCAGCAAAATGTTCAGCCAGAACGCCCCGCCGAACCCGACCTGCAGAAACACACCCAGTGGCGGCAACAGAATGGCGATGATGATACGAATGAAGTCCATGGGTCAGCTCCTGAATGGGGGTTGGCTCACATGAGCCATACAAGCTAATCGACCTGCGCCGTTCTTCAGGGTTCACTGCCAATCAAAGTCTCAGTGCCAAATTGATGGCTCAGGCAAGAATTTGCAGCCCATGCTTCTGCACGATGCTCAGCAGTTTCAGCGCCATTCCGCTGGGATGTTTATCTCCCGACTCCCATTGCTTGACTGTCGATGCACTGGTATTCAAGTAGCGTGCAAATACCGGCTGGCTGACGTTATTACGCTCGCGCAGCGCCTTGATCTGTTCCGCCGGGATCGCGTCAGGCACCGTCGCCAGGCAGGACTCGTCAAACTCACGCATCGTCGCCTTGCTGATGGCTCCGACCGCGAGCAAAGCCTTGGCCGACTCATGTACCGACTGAAAAACTTCACTTTTGTATTTCTTACTCATGGGAAATCTCCACAAACTCCTTCATCGCCAGCAATCCCTGAAGCTGCTCATGCGACAGTTGAGCATAAGCCTTGGCCAATTTGCGTAAATCCTTTAGCTCTGCGGTACTGATATTGCTCCGGTCCTTCTTGGCGAACAGCACTTGATAAATCCAGTAACGACCGCCCTTCGCCAGAACAATCGAGCGGTGGCGATTGGCATTCAGACGTTTCTTCCAGACCCCACCGCCAAGATTGTCAGCCTGTCCATCGAGCATCTCGGCGAATGCCTCCAGTAATTCCTCATCCGTGATCCATGCCTTGCTGGCCTGTACCGCAAAGCCTTTGGTCTTGAACAATCTGAATGACATCGGTATCCCTTCCAAAAAACATACCACCTGGTGGTACATATTACAAAGCCAGTCTTGGTGACACCGCACTCCCTGTCGGCACCTTCTAAAAGAGCATTCGTCCGATAAGTTCTCAAGTGCCAGAAAGCACTTGGCAAAATCCGGGCACAAAAAAACGCCCCACGCCAAAAGAATCAGGCGTGGGGCGTGCGTTATACCGCGAGACGGTTCTTGAAATCGGGTAGGAAACTTCAGCTCAGACGGCAATCCCCTTACGGCATTGCAGTTGCGCGGTGCGCACTCGTGAGAAGGCGCGGGTCAGGCGCAGGAGCATTTCGTCGATGTTGGCCTTGCTGACGGTGAGTGCCGGGGTGAAACGCAGGCAGTTGGCTTGCGGCGCGTTGAGCAGAAGGCCTTCATGCAAGGCGGCTTTGACTACGGCATCGGCGGAATCCTCTGACAGGCTCAGTCCCCAGAACAGGCCTTGCCCGCGCAACTCGCCGTGTCCGTAACGGTGCGCCAGTCGCGCGAGTCCCTCGCGCAAGTGCTGGCCGTGGTCTTTGACCTGCTCGAGGAATGCCCGGTCCTGCACGCTGTCGAGCACCACCAGACCGGCCGCGGTCATCAGTGCATTGCCGTGATGAGTGCCGCCCAGTTCCCCCGCATCAAAGCAGCAGGCCTTGCCTCGGGCCAATAACGCCGCCAGAGGAACGCCGCCACCAAGGCCCTTGCCGAGTACGACGATATCGGCACGCACACCGTAGGACTCTTCCGCGAGCAAAGTGCCGCAGCGGCCGATGCCGGTCTGCACTTCGTCGAGGATCAGCAAAATGCCCAATTCTCGGCACAGGCGCTCGACGCCTTTGAGGTAATGCTCGGTGGCCGGAATCACCCCGGCATCGCTCTGGATCGGTTCGAGCATGATCGCCACGGTTTGCGCATCGACGGCGGCATGCAGCGCCGGCAAATCGTTGAAGGGCACCCGATCGAAACCCGGCAACAAGGGTGCGAAACGGTTGTGCAGGTTGCAACTGTCTGACGCGGAAATCGTCGCCAGACTACGGCCGTGACATCCTTGTCTGGCAACAATGATCCGCGAGGCGCCGCCACGATGCAGTTGGCCCCATTTGCGCGCCAGTTTGATCGCCGCTTCACAGGCCTCGCTACCGCTGTTGAGCAGGTAAGCCTGATCGCTGGAGGTGCTGGCGCACAGGCGCTCGGCAAGGCTGAGCATGCCGCGATTGTGCAGATTGAAACCGGGGTTGATCAGCGCCTGGGCCTGGCCGGCGATGGCTTTGACCAGTGCCGAAGGGCTGTGGCCGAGGCTGTTGGCACCGCCGGCCTGGGAAAAGTCGAGGTAGGCGCGGTCATTGCTGTCCCACAGCCATGAGCCCTGACCGCGAACGAACACCTGCTGCGGCCGTTCGACACTGGGCATCAGGCGCTCGGCATTCAGGCTGTCGCCTGCCTGGGGTGAGGCGGCCTCGAAAGCGAGGTCATCAAGACTCGGCGCCTGGCGCCGCAAACTGAACAGATTCATTGAAAAAAACCTCGTTTGAGGTTTTTTGAACTGCCTATGCAAACACTGTCGAAGCAAACGCTATTCATCGCGCTCTCTGGCCCTGTAAGCCTTGTGATTGCGGTTAGACTAGGCTCACTGACGGCTTCGGGCCATTTCGATTTACCAGCATTTTCGATAAGCGCTACTTATGGATTTCAAACAACTGCGTTATTTCGTCGCGGTCTACGAAGAGGGCCATGTCGGCCGCGCTGCCGAGCGCCTGTCGATCTCGCAACCGGCGCTGTCGCAGCAGATTCGCCAGCTCGAACAGAACCTCGACGTCACCCTGTTCGAACGCAGCAGCAAACGTCTGTTGCCGACACTCGCCGCACACACGCTGTACAACCACGCCCTGCCGCTGCTCGACGGTCTGCAGCGGGCACGGGAAGCGCTGGGCAACTTCAAGGGACAAGCCCTGCGCACGCTGGCGATCGGCGTACTGCAAACCGTGCACACCAGCCTTGTGCCGCAAATGCTCGAACGTGTGCGCAAGGCGCAGCCGCATCTTGTGGTGCAGATCTATGAACTGACGGGGCTGGAGATCGAGCGCCGTTTGCTCAACGGCTCGCTGGACATCGGCATCAGCTACCTGCCGCCGCGCCAACCGGGGCTGCACGGCGTGCTGCTGTACGAAGACGAACTGACGCTGGTGATCCCGGCGGATCACCCGCTGCGTGAATTCAAGAAGGTCTCGATGCGCCAGGCTGCGGAATTGCCCATGTTGCTGCTGGGCGAAGAATTTCAGATCCGGCAGATCTGGCAGGCGCAACTGACCAGCCTGGGGCGGCGCCCGCAAGTACAGGCCGAGCTGAACAATATGCTGGGGATTCTCGACAGTCTGCCGCACACCAAACTGGCGACGGTGTTGCCCGGGCGCTCACAGAGGGAATACGACGAACAGGATCTGCTGTGGAAGCCGTTGAGCGAACCACGGGTGCCGCTGAAGGTTGGGCTGGTATGCCGCGACGTGCAGCGCCAGCAGGCGTCTTTGGCGTTGCTGCGTACGTTGCTGGAAGAGGTGATTCAGCGTGAGGACAAACCGCTTAAAGCTGCGCCGCCACTGGATCCGCTGGCCTGAAAACTTTTCTGCAGGCAAAAGAAAACCCCGCCGAAGCGGGGCTTTGCAGACTGTTTCCCTGACATCCATTTCACTCCGCCACCCTGGCAGAATCCTACGTGTCCGTGTTGTTGCTTTGCGCTTCCTGCGCGACGTCCATGAGTTGTAGATTAGCTGTGGATCCAATCCGCGCCTATGGGAGAACAGCAGCACGTCATGTAAGAGAATGCTTACATGACGTTACATCATCAAAACTGTTCAGCGTTCAGCAGGAACAACGACTCGCTGCCAGCCTTTACCGATGCACTCAGTGAGTGGATACGCGGCAGCAGACGGGCGAAATAGAAGCGCGCGGTGCCCAGCTTGCTGGCGTAGAAATCGTCTTGGGCTTCTTTACCCAGCGCGGCTTTCGCCATCAGTGCCCACATGTAGGCATAAGCGGTGTAGCCAAACGCTTGCAAGTATTCGACCGAGGCTGCGCCGATTTCGTTCGGATTGGTTTTCGACCGATCCAGCAGCCACGCAGTCAGTTCATCAAGGGTGCTGACGGCATCGTTCAGCGGCTTGGTGAATTCGCCGAGGTCAGCGCTGGCAGTCGCGGTGAAGTGGCGGATCTCGTCAGCGAACAGCTTGTAGAACGCGCCGCCGCTGCCGACGATCTTGCGCCCGACCAGGTCCAGCGCCTGAATGCCGTTGGTGCCTTCGTAGATCTGGGTGATGCGCACGTCACGCACCAGTTGCTCCTGACCCCACTCGCGGATGTAGCCGTGGCCGCCGAAAATCTGCTGGCCGTGCACAGTGGTTTCCAGGCCCAGGTCCGTGAGGAATGCCTTGGCCACCGGAGTCAGCAACGCGACCAGGTCTTCTGCGCGCTTGCGGGTGGTCGCGTCTTCGCTGAACTTGGCGGTGTCGAGTTGCATCGCCACGTAGGTGGAGAAGGCGCGACCGCCCTCGTTCGAGGCTTTCATGGTCAGCAGCATGCGACGCACGTCCGGGTGGACGATGATCGGGTCGGCAACCTTGTCCTTGTTCTGCGCGCCGGTCGGCGAACGGCTCTGCAGACGATCACGCGCATATTCGATGGCGTTCTGATAAGAGCGCTCGCCGCTGGCCAGGCCTTGAATGCCGACGCCCAGACGCTCGTAGTTCATCATGGTGAACATCGCCGCCAAGCCCTTGTTTGGCTCGCCGACCAGATAACCCACGGCTTCGTCGAAGTTCATCACGCAGGTCGCAGACGCCTGGATGCCCATCTTGTGCTCGATCGAACCGCAGTTCGCCGGGTTGCGCGCGCCCAGGCTGCCATCGGCATTGACCATGAACTTCGGTACCAGGAACAGAGAAATGCCTTTCGGGCCGGCCGGGGCATCGGGCAGTTTCGCCAGCACCAGGTGAATGATGTTCTCGGTCAGGTCGTGCTCACCGCCGGTGATGAAGATCTTGGTGCCGCTGACCTTGTAGGAACCGTCGGCCTGCGGTTCGGCCTTGGTGCGAATGATGCCCAGGTCGGTGCCGGCGTGCGGCTCGGTCAGGCACATGGAACCGGCCCAGATGCCGGCGTACATGTTCGGCAGGTACGCGGCCTTCAGCTCCTCGCTGGCGTGGGCGTTGATCGACAGGCAAGCGCCGGCGGTCAGCATCGGGTACAGACCGAACGACAGGCTGGCGGAGTTGACCATTTCTTCGACCTGCGCCGAGACAGCCTTGGGCATGCCCATGCCGCCGTAGGCCGGATCGCCACCGACGCCGACCCAACCGCCCTCTGCATAAGTCTGATAGGCCTGTGGGAAACCGGCCGGAGTGCTGACGGCGCCGTCCTTCCAGTGGCAGCCTTCTTCGTCGGCTGCGCGGCTCAGGGGTGCAATGCTTTTGCTGGTGACCTTGCCGGCTTCTTCGAGAATGGCTTCTACGGTTTCTGCATCGACGGTCTCGGCCAAGGCCGGCAGTTCGGCCCAGAGTTTGGCGACTTCGAATACTTCATTGAGGACGAAGCGCATATCGCGCAGCGGCGCTTTGTAGTCAGCCATGGCAAACCTCGCAAGATCTAAACAGGTGATTCGTGGAAGAGTGTTTTCGTTGAGGCCGAGTGTACCTCAACAACTTTTGCGACACATAGGGTCAACCGGTGACTGATTTGTTATTTTTGGTCACCAGCATTCAGCGATAAAACAAAGCCCGCAATCAGCGGGCTTTTTAGTGATGGTTGTGGCGTGATTCAGCCAGCGGCGCTGTCCATGCGCACTGCGCCGCGACGGTTCTGTCCGAACGCCATGACGCAGTTACGCCCGGCGCCCTTGGCGCTGTACAACGCCTGGTCGGCGGACTTGAGGACTTCTTCCGGCGTCCGCTGCTCGACGCGTTCGGCAACGCCGATACTGACCGTGACCGAAACACTGGAAGCACCGCTGCCGCTACGGCGCTGGCGACCTTGCTGGTCGTCCTGCGGGCGGTTCTCCTGATTGCGCAACTGGATGTTGTAGGAGGCAATCGACTCGCGGATCACTTCCAGGTGCGGCATGCATTCCTCGAGGGTTTTGCCCGCAAACACCAGGGCGAATTCCTCACCACCATAGCGATATGCCCTACCGCCGCCGCTGATTTTCGACAGTTTGCTGGCGACCAGTCGCAGCACTTGGTCACCAACATCGTGACCGTGGGTGTCGTTGAATTTCTTGAAGTGATCGACGTCGCTCATCGCCAGCACATAGTTGCGCCCCAGGCGCTGCATCCGCTCATTGAGCGCGCGGCGCCCCGGCAGACCGGTGAGTTCATCGCGGAAGGCCATTTGATAGGCCTCATGCGCCACGGCAGCAGCAACCATCAGCATCACCTGACTGCACATGATGTTCAGGGTGAATGGCAGGATGAAGGTTTTCGGCAGCATCCAGAACAAACCGAGCAAGCCGACCAGTTGCGCCGCATGCAGCGGGCGCGGGTTGCGCCAGTACTGCCAGGCCAGCAGCAGAAATGCCGAGAGGAATACCGGATAGGACATCTGGATCAGGCTCATCCAGGCGCCATGCAGCGCCGGCCAGCGGATTTCCGAGAGCCACATGAGCAGAGCCTGGGGATAACTCTGCTCAAGGCCGAGGGCGACGCTGCCGAAGGCCAGCAACACGGCGAACCGCGCCACCATGTCCTGAAACAGATGGGTACGTTCCTGCCACGCGGCGAACAGCCCGAACAGCAGCGGCAACAGCAGACAGACAAGGTGGAATACCACGGCGGCGTCTTCGCGCACTTTGCCATTGTCGCGGTAATAGTCGGTCTGGGTGTCGAGCAAAAAGTAGGCGATGTACACCGTGAGCATCAGAAATAGTTCGCGCTGACGTCGGTAAACCGCACAGTAAGCGCCGCCCAACAACAGCACCAGGGTCGGCAACACGTTGAACAGCGAAGTGAAAAATACGTTGAGGTCTTTGACGTACGCAGCCGCCAACCCCGCAAGTAACAACAGCAGTGAAGGTAGGAAATGGCTGAAACGTACAGCAGAAGAACGCGGCAAGGGTAAAGCTCCGACCCGTCATATCAAAGAGATGGCATTGTGCCTGCAATGTGGCCAGTTAAGCACACACAATGTGATCCAGATCACACGCAGTCTCTTTAACGGCAGAAAACTCGGGTTTCTGAGTGATTCAGAAACAAAAAAAACCGCTGCCCCATGGGAGCAGCGGTTTTCGTCAGACCGCGTTGAGGCTTAGTAGCCCAGTGCGAAGTCTTCTTCTTTCATGTCCATCAGGTTGTTGGCGCCCGACAGCATGGTGGCCACGTGAGTACGGGTACGTGGCAGGATGCGCTGGAAGTAAAAGCGCGCGGTTTGCTGCTTGGCGGTGTAGAACGCTGCGTCTCCGGTGCCTTCTGCCAGCTTCTCGGCCGCCACACGTGCCATGTCGGCCCAGAAGTAGGCCAGGCAGGCGTAACCGGAGTACATCAGGTAGTCCACGGAGGCCGCGCCGACTTCTTCGCGATCTTTCATGGCTGCCATACCGACCTTCATGGTCAGCTCGCCCCATTCCTTGTTCAGTGCAGCCAGCGGTGCAACGAATTCTTTGACGGCTTCGTTGCCTTCGTTGTTCTGGCAGAACTTGTGGACGATCTTGGTGAAGCCTTTCAGAGCCTCGCCTTGAGTCATCAGCACTTTACGGCCCAGCAGGTCGAGTGCCTGGATGCCGGTGGTGCCTTCGTACAGCATCGAAATACGGCTGTCGCGAACGTTCTGCTCCATGCCCCACTCGGCGATGAAACCGTGGCCACCGTAGATCTGCACGCCGTGGTTGGCGGCTTCGAAACCGACTTCGGTCATGAACGCTTTGGCAATCGGCGTCATGAACGCCAGCAGTGCGTCGGCCTTCTTCTTCTCTTCTTCGTCGACGCCGTATTTGACGATGTCGACCTGCTTGGCGGTGAAGTACACCATCGCACGGTTGCCTTCGGCGAAAGCCTTCATGGTCAACAGCATGCGACGTACGTCAGGGTGCACGATGATCGGGTCAGCAGCCTTGTCCGGCGCTTTCGGGCCAGTCAGGGAGCGCATTTGCAGACGATCGCGAGCGTATTTCAGGCCACCCTGGAAGCCGATTTCGGCGTGGGCCAGACCTTGCAGCGCGGTACCCAGACGTGCGGTGTTCATGAAGGTGAACATGCAGTTCAGGCCTTTGTTCGCCGGGCCGATCAGGAAACCGGTCGCGCCGTCGAAGTTCATCACGCAAGTGGCGTTGCCGTGAATGCCCATCTTGTGTTCCAGCGAACCGCAGCTCACTGCGTTGCGCGCACCGAGGGTGCCATCGGCGTTCGGCAGGAACTTTGGAACGATGAACAGGGAAATGCCTTTGGTGCCAGCCGGTGCGTCCGGCAGGCGGGCCAGTACGATGTGGACGATGTTGTCGGCCATGTCGTGTTCACCGGCCGAGATGAAGATCTTGGTGCCGGAAACTTTGTAGGAACCATCAGCCTGAGGCTCGGCCTTGGTGCGCAGCATGCCCAGGTCGGTGCCGCAGTGAGGTTCGGTCAGGCACATGGTGCCGGTCCACTCGCCGGAAACCAGTTTGGTCAAATAGGCTTCTTGCTGCTCAGGGGTGCCGTGCTCGGAGATGGTGTTCATCGCGCCGTGCGACAGGCCTGGGTACATGCCCCACGACCAGTTGGCTTCACCGACCATTTCGCTGACGGCCAGACCCAGCGACTCCGGCAGACCTTGACCGCCGTGCTCGACGTCGTGCGCCAGGCTAGGCCAGCCGCCTTCGACGAATTGCTTGTAGGCTTCTTTGAAGCCAGTCGGGGTCTTCACGCCGGACTCGCTCCAGGTGCAGCCTTCGAGGTCGCCCACGCGGTTCAGCGGTGCCAGTACCTGCTCACAAAACTTGGCGCCTTCTTCGAGAATGGCGTCAACCATGTCTGGCGTTGCGTCGGCGCAAGCCGGAAGGCTCTGATAGTGCGCTTCGTAGCCGAGCAGTTCGTCACGAACGAAGCGAATATCACGCAAGGGGGCCTTGTAGTCAGGCATAGCGATAAACCTCTGCTGATGTAACCGGGAATGAACGACCGTGTTGATTTGTTGTGACGGTCAAACAGTTGTTTGAAACATACGTTTACGCCGAAATCTTGTCAAGCGTCGATCTTTTGCCGTTCGTCATCACTTTTTTCAAACGCCGGACACAGCAAACCGCCATGGACTGCACAGAGCCACGGGCCATAAAAAAAGATTAGTTGAGGGAGAAGGACTTACAACGAAAAACGCCGCGACAAGGCGCGGCGTTCAGCAGGCGAGACACGCGAAAAATCAGGCAAACGTATCGATGATCGTACCGAGCATTTCATCGGAAGCCTTCGCGACCTTGGTGCCCAGCTCTACCTGAAACTTGCCCTGGGCCATCTCGGCCATGGCGCTGGCCGGATCCATTTGCTGGCTGCGGTCGATACCACGCAGACGATCGACCTGAGCCTCCGAAGACTGGCTGGTAACCGAACGCTCGATGGTGTTGTTGGCGATCTGGCTCGCGGCCTGGTCGACACGGTTCTGCCCGGTCTGAATAGTGCTCAAACCTGCATAAAAAGCTGTGTTACCGGAGATTTCCATAGCGCTCTCATCCTTGGGAAGGATCAATGGTGGTCATTGAAGCAGAGGCGCCAGAAAAACACCCGTCAAAAATACTGATGGCACAGTGCCTTGTCATAGCCAAAAGCATTAATCCAGCAGATCGAGTTGCAGATGATCGGCCACAGCCTCGGCGCTGAGCGACTTCAGTTTCGGTACCCGCCCCAGACACGGCGCCGGAAGCCGCTCGGCCAACGTCGCCAGATTCTCCTCCAGCCGCGACGTCTTCGGATCGATGATATTCGCCACCCAACCCGCCAGTTGCAGGCCATCGCGAGCAATTGCCTCGGCCGTCAGCAACGCATGGCTGATGCAGCCCAGGCGCACACCCACCACCAGAATCACCGGCAGCTTCAACGCGATGGCCAGATCCGACAGATTGTCCTGATCGGCCAACGGCACCCGCCAGCCACCCGCCCCTTCGATCAACGTGAAATCGGCATTCAGCGCCAGAATTTCGCGCATCGGCGCCAGCAACGATTGCACGGTCAGCGCGACGCCGGCCTCACGCGCTGCCAGATGCGGCGCAATCGCTGGCTCGAATGCCACCGGATTGACCTGTTGATAAGTCAGCGGCACCGAACATTCAGCCAGCAGCGCCAGCGCATCGGCATTGCGCAAACCCTTGGGGGTGACCTCGCAGCCCGAAGCAACCGGTTTCCCCGCCGCCGTACTCAGCCCTGCCGAGCGCGCAGCATGCAGCAAACCGGCAGCCACGGCGGTCTTGCCGACATCGGTGTCAGTCCCGGTGATGAAATAGGCTGCGCTCATAAGGGTTTCTCCAAAACGGCGTAAACCACCTGGTAAGTCGCCGGCAATCCCTGCGCCTCACGGAACTGCTCGTAAGCCTCGATCAAGCCGAGGATCCGCGCGCGCCCGGTCAAGCCACCCGGCCGACCAGGGTTCAGATTGTGCGCGCCGAGCGCCTTGAGTTCATGGGTCAGGCTGCGCACATCCGGGTAGTGCAGCACATGCGCCTGATTCTGCAGACTCACCGTACGCAAGCCACTGGCGGCACACAACTGCTCATACCGGGCGAACTCGCGGAAGCGGTTGACGTGCACCAGGCCATCGACCTGCCGCCAGCTGTCCCGCAACTCGTACAACGTCCCTACACAAAGACTAGCAAACGCAAAAATCCCACCGGGTTTCAGTACGCGAAAAGCCTCACTGAGCACCGATTCGAAGTCCGCACACCACTGCACCGCAAGGCTGGAAAAGATCAGCTCACAGGTCGACCCCTGCAACGGCAGACGTTCTGCATCGCCAGCGATGAAATGCTGCGCCCCCCCCAAAGGACGGGCGTGATTGAGCATGCCTTCGGCGATATCCAGTGCCAGACCATGACCCTCGACAAATCGCTCGGCCATTGCGCGAGTGAAATACCCGGTGCCGCAGCCCAGATCCAGCCACCGCGCCGGCACAAAACCCGCTGGCAAGCGCGCGAGCAGCTGCGAACCGACATCACGCTGCAGCTCGGCAACGCTGTCGTAGCTGGCCGCCGCACGGGAGAAAGACGCCGCGACCTGGCGCTTGTCAGGCAAGCCGCCAGGCAGCGCAACAAGAGACAAATCAGTCATCACCGCACTCGTGTAGAAAAGCCTGGATCGCACCCGCCACGCCATGGGGGTCTTCCAGAAGAAATGCATGACTGGCCTGTTCGATCAGACCAATTTCGATATCCGGCAACAGCGCGAACAACGCCCCTGCTGCTTCTGCCGGCACCAGGCCGTCCTGCCCGGCGAACAGGTGCAACTGTGGGCCGCGAAAGGCCTGCAGCGCTTCACGGGTATCCAGTTGTGCGAGCAATTCCAGGCCGGCCATCAAGGTCTCGGGGGCTGCATTCGGCGCACCGCCGAGCATCAGCCGCGACAAGCCGCGCGGGTCTTGCGCGCCTTGGGCACACAGCAGCGAGAAACGTTTGAGGGTCATTCGCGGGTCGGTCTGGCAGCCGGCGAGAAACGCATCGAACGTCTCGCCGGGCATCGCGCTCGGCCATTGCTCATGAGCGACAAACGAAGGATTGCTCGCCAGTGTCAGCAGCCCGCAGCAATGTTCTCCACGCCGCGCCGCCAACTCGCCGGCAAGCATGCCGCCGAGCGACCAACCGCCCAGCCACACGTCCTGAGGGATCCGTTCATCGAGTTCGTCGAGCCAATTCTGCAAGTCGCAAGAATCGAGTTCCGGCAACGGCTCGATCTCGACATGCAGGTGCTCGTCGAGCCCTTGCAATGCCGCGGCCAAGGGCTCCAGCGGCGAAACGCCGAGGCCCCAGCCGGGCAGCAGAATCAGGCGATTACGCATGGCTTGGCTCCGACGACAGTTGGGCAAAGCAATCGGCCAGCCCTTCTAACAATAGCTGCACCTGCGCCTCGCTGTGGGCGGCGGTCAGGGTCACGCGCAGGCGTGCACTTCCCGCCGGGACGGTAGGCGGACGGATTGCGCTGACCATCAAGCCGCGCTCGCGCAGCATCCGCGACAGGCGCACGGCGCGACCGGCATCGCCGATCAGAATCGGCTGGATCGGAGTGAAGCTGTCCATCAGTTGCAGACCGATCTGCTCGGCCCCTCGACGAAATTGGCGGATCAGCAGGTTAAGGTGCTCACGCCGCCAATGCTCGGTGCGCAGTAATTCCAGACTTTTCAGAGTCGCGCAGGCCAACGCCGGCGGCTGGCTGGTGGTGTAGATGTAGGGCCGGGCGAACTGGATCAGGCTTTCGATCAGCTCTTCACTGCCCGCGACAAAAGCGCCAGCAGTACCGAACGCTTTGCCAAGGGTGCCGACCAGCACCGGCACATCCTCCTGACTCAGACCAAAATGCTCGACGATCCCGCCGCCATTGGCGCCGAGCGGGCCGAAGCCATGGGCATCGTCGACCATCAACCACGCGCCTTTGGCCTTGGCCTCACGCGCCAGCGCCGGCAGATCGGCGAGATCGCCGTCCATGCTGAACACTCCGTCAGTCACCACCAGCGTATTGCCGGTGGCTTTCTCCAGCCGCTTGGCGAGGCTATCGGCGTCGTTGTGCAGGTAACGATTGAAACGCGCGCCGGACAACAGACCGGCATCCAGCAACGACGCATGGTTGAGCCGGTCTTCCAGCACCGTATCGCCCTGCCCGACCAGCGCCGTGACCGCACCGAGGTTGGCCATGTAGCCGGTGGAGAACAGCAACGCACGGGGCCGGCCGGTGAGATCGGCAAGGGCTTCTTCCAGTGCGTGATGCGGGCCGCTGTGACCGATCACCAGATGCGACGCGCCGCCGCCCACGCCCCAGCGCTCGGCACCGTCGCGCCAGGCTTCGATCACCTGCGGATGATTGGCCAGGCCAAGGTAATCGTTGTTACAGAACGCCAGCAACGGCTGGCCGTCGACCACCACTTCAGGCCCCTGCGGGGACTCGAGCAGCGGGCGCTGACGATAGAGATTTTCGGCACGGCGGGCAGCAAGGCGTGCGGCGAGATCGAAAGACATGCAGGCCTCGAAAAGTCAGTGATAGCTCTGTAGGAGCTGCCGCAGGCTGCGATCTTTTGATGTTGATTTTTTACAGCAAGATCAAAAGATCGCAGCCTTCGGCAGCTCCTACAGGGGGTTTTGCGTTTCGAGCGAAGATCAGACCGCAGCGTTATAGAACTGCTCGCTGCTCTTCTGCTCCACCAGCGCCTGCTCGATCGCGGCCTGATGCACCTCGTCGGAATGCTCTTCGCGCGCTTCCGGTTGAATGCCCAGGCGCGCGAACAGTTGCATGTCCTTGTCGGCCTGCGGGTTGGCGGTGGTCAGCAGTTTGTCGCCGTAGAAAATCGAGTTGGCACCGGCAAGGAATGCCAACGCCTGCATTTGCTCATTCATCGCCTCGCGGCCGGCGGACAGGCGCACGTGGGATTGCGGCATGAGGATGCGCGCCACGGCGAGCATGCGGATGAAGTCGAACGGATCGACGTCATCGGCGTTTTCCAGCGGCGTGCCGGCGACCTTCACCAGCATGTTGATCGGCACCGACTCTGGATGCTCAGGCAGGTTGGCCAACTGGATCAGCAGGTTGGCGCGGTCGTCCAGCGACTCGCCCATGCCGAGAATGCCACCGGAGCAGATCTTCATCCCCGACTCACGCACGTAGGCCAGCGTCTGCAAGCGTTCGCTGTAGGTGCGGGTGGTGATGATGCTGCCGTAGAACTCCGGCGAGGTGTCGAGGTTGTGGTTGTAGTAATCGAGGCCAGCCTTGGCCAGCGCCTCGGTCTGTTCCTGATCGAGACGACCGAGGGTCATGCAGGTTTCCAGGCCCATGGCCTTCACGCCTTCGACCATCTTCAGCACATACGGCATGTCTTTGGCCGACGGGTGCTTCCACGCCGCGCCCATGCAGAAACGGGTCGAGCCGATGGCTTTGGCGCGGGCAGCCTCTTCGAGGACTTTCTGCACTTCCATCAGCTTTTCTTTTTCCAGGCCGGTGTTGTAGTGACCGGACTGCGGGCAGTACTTGCAATCTTCCGGGCAGGCACCGGTCTTGATCGACAGCAGCGTGGAAACCTGCACGCGGTTGGCGTTGAAATGGGCGCGGTGCACCGTCTGCGCCTGGAACAGCAAGTCGTTGAATGGCTGTACGAAGAGCGCTTTGACTTCGGCTAAAGACCAGTCGTGACGCAGGGTGGCAGAGGTGCTGGCGCTCATGGGCAGTTCCTTGGTTATGCTTGGCTGGCGGCTGCGGGAACGGAATACCCACAGGCGCGACACGGATGTTCGGCATATTTAAGGAAGAGTCATGCGCTGTCAACCACGACACGAACAACAGGTTTACATCTGTTTAAAAAACGTACAGACCTGCTTGCTGTGCGATGAGCCCGCAGAAGCAGAAATGCCAATTTGCGTCGCCTGCGAAACCGATCTGCCCTGGCTCGGCGACCACTGCCAGAGCTGCGCCTTGCCGCTGCCCAGCACTGGCCTGACCTGCGGCGGGTGCCTGCTAGAGCCGCCGGCGTTCGAACAGGTGGTGGTGCCATGGCGCTATGACTTCCCGGTGGACAGTTTGATTACGCGTTTTAAACACAACGCGAAATGGCCGTTTGGTCACCTGCTCGCCGACGTTGCCGGACAATACCTGCAACATCGCTTCGATGAAGGTTTGCCGCGACCCGACCTGTTGGTGCCGGTGCCACTGGCCAGCAAACGTCTGCGTCAACGTGGGTTCAATCAAGCGGCAATGCTGGGGCGATGGTTGAGCCAACAGCTGGATCTGCCTTTTGAGGAACAGGCTCTACGGCGGATTCACGACACCAGCGCCCAACAGGATCTCGACGCCAAGGCACGCAAGCGCAACTTGCGTCACGCCTTCGCCCTGGCCCCGGACGCAGAGGTGAAAGGTCGGCACTTCGCATTGATCGATGACGTGCTGACCACCGGCGCCACGGCCCAGGCACTGTCGCGACTGTTAAAAGATGCCGGTGCAGCGCGGGTTGACGTGTATTGCCTGGCGCGCACGCCAAAGCCGGGGACTTGAGAATCGGCACAATCCCATTGTGGGAGCGGGCTTGCTCGCGAAGGGGCCTGTACATTCAGCATCTATGGCGACTGACACACCGCCTTCGCGAGCAAGCCCGCTCCCACCGGGGGACAGCGTGTGGCTTGACTCTTGTGGTGCAAGCCGCCAACTTCACTTTCCACCGCCACTGTGAAAAAGCCCCCACCAATGTCCCTGCCCACCCTGTTGTCCCAGCACATCGTCCGCCGTCCGCAGCGCATCGCCCTGCTGCAACACATTGCCGAACAGGGCTCGATCACCCGCGCCGCGAAAAGCGCCGGGCTCAGTTACAAAGCCGCCTGGGATGCAATCGACGAGTTGAACAACCTGGCGCAGAAACCGCTGGTGGAACGTGCGGTCGGTGGCAAGGGCGGCGGTGGCGCCAAACTGTCCAGCGAAGGCGAACGGGTGTTGCGTCTTTATCAAAAGCTGCAGGCGTTGCAGGCGCAGGTGCTGGAAGCCGCCGAAGACGCCAGCGATCTGGACCTGCTCGGGCGCCTGATGCTGCGCACCAGCGCGCGCAACCAGTTGCACGGCAAAGTCGTCGCCATCGAAGGTCAGGGTCGCAATGACCTGATTCGCCTCGAACTGGCCGAAGGCCTGTGGATCAACGCGCAGATCACCCACGACAGCACCGTGCACCTGGAACTGCAACCGGGCACCGAAGTGGTGGCACTGATCAAGGCCGGCTGGCTTGAATTGCTGGCCCCGGAGCAAGTTGCAACATCTGGACACAATCTTCTGCAGGGCACCATTGAAGCCATTCTCGATGCCGAGGACGGCCCCAGCGAAGTGCGCATCACCCTGCCCAACGGCCAGACGCTCTGCGCTCTGGCGGAGCCGCTGCAGCTTCGCACCCGCAAGCTGAATGTCGAACAACCGGTGCAGGTGCAATTCTCGCCGTCCAATGTGCTGATCGGCACGCCGCTGTAACGGACTTTCTGCAACAAAAGCTTCATCGCCCCCCATTAAGGTTGCTGCCAAAACCAAGCAGGGAGCCTGATGTGAGCCTATTAGAAGAAAACCAATCGACTGATCTGGAAAAAATGGTCGGCCTCAGCCGTCGCGGTTTCATCAGCGCCGGGGCACTGTGCGGCGCCGCCATGTTCCTCGGCGGCAACCTGCTGAGCCGTAGCGCGCTGGCCACCGGCATCAGCGCCGGCAATAGCCGCCTGCTCGGTTTCGAGAGCATTCCCGCCGCGACCACCGACGTCATCAGCCTGCCCAAGGGCTACAAGTCCTCGGTGCTGATCAGTTGGGGTCAGCCATTGCACAAGAACGGCCCGGCATTCGACCCGAGCGGCAATGGCACCGCCGCCGCCCAGGAAGTGCAGTTCGGCGACAACAACGACGGCATGAGCCTGTTCGAATTCCCCGACGACCGAAACCGTGCGTTGATGGCGATCAACAACGAATACACCAACTACCGCTACCTCTACCCGCACGGCGGCATGCCGCAATCGGCCGAAGACGTGCGCAAGGCGCTGGCCTGCGAAGGGGTTTCGGTGATCGAAGTGCAGCGCAAGAACGGCCAATGGCAGTTCGTCCAGGGCTCGCGCTACAACCGCCGCATCCATGGCAACTCGCCGCTGCGCATCAGTGGCCCGGCGGCTGGTCACGAGCTGATGAAGACGGCCGCCGACAAGCACGGCAAAAAGGTCCTTGGCACCTTCCAGAACTGCGCCAACGGCAAGACACCGTGGGGCACCTATCTGACCTGCGAAGAGAACTTCACCGACTGCTTCGGCAGCAGCAACGCTCAGCAGCAGTTCGACCCGGCGCAAAAGCGCTACGGCGTGTCGGCCGCCAGCCGTGAAATCAACTGGCACCCGTTCGACCCGCGCTTTGACATGGCGAAGAATCCCAACGAACTCAACCGTCACGGCTGGGTGGTCGAGATCGATCCGTTCGATCCGCAATCGACCCCGGTCAAGCGCACCGCGCTCGGCCGCTTCAAACATGAAAACGCCGCCCTCGCCGAGACCGATGACGGTCGCGCCGTGGTGTACATGGGCGACGACGAACGCGGCGAGTTCATCTATAAGTTCGTCAGCCGTGACCGCATCAACCATCGCAACCCGAAAGCCAACCGCGACCTCCTCGACCACGGCACCCTGTACGTGGCGAAGTTCGATAACGGTGACAGCAACCCGGATCACCCGAAAGGCCAGGGCCAGTGGATCGAACTGACCCACGGCAAGAACGGCATCGACGCCACGAGCGGTTTCGCCGATCAAGCCGAAGTGCTGATCCACGCCCGCCTCGCCGCCAGTGTGGTCGGCGCCACGCGTATGGATCGCCCGGAGTGGATCGTGGTCAGCCCGAAGGACGGCCAGGTTTATTGCACCCTGACCAACAACGCCAAGCGCGGCGAAGACGGGCAGCCAGTGGGTGGGCCGAACCCGCGCGCGAAGAACGTCTACGGGCAGATCCTGCGCTGGCGCACCGACCGCGACGATCACGCGTCGAAGACGTTTGCCTGGGATCTGTTTGTGGTCGCCGGCAATCCGGGTGTGCATGCCGGCACGCCGAAGGGCGGCTCGTCGAACATCACCCCGCAGAACATGTTCAACAGCCCGGACGGTCTGGGCTTCGACAAGGCCGGGCGCTTGTGGATTCTGACTGACGGCGACTCGAGCAACGCCGGCGACTTCGCCGGGATGGGCAACAACCAGATGCTCTGTGCCGATCCCAAGACCGGCGAGATTCGCCGGTTCATGGTCGGGCCGATTGGTTGCGAAGTCACCGGGATCAGCTTCTCGCCGGATCAGAAAACCCTGTTTGTCGGGATTCAGCACCCGGGCGAAAACGGCGGTTCAACCTTCCCCGAGCATCTGCCGAATGGCAAGCCACGGTCTTCGGTGATGGCGATTACTCGTGAAGACGGTGGAATCGTCGGCGCCTGATAAACCGCTTTCGCGAGCAAGCCCGCTCCCACATTGGATCGGCTGAGTGCATGAGATGGTCGGCACACCGGAGATCCACTGTGGGAGGGGGCTTGCTCCCGAAGAGGCCCTTCCAGGCAGCCCACTATTCAAGGCAAAACCCTCAACCTCCACAGTCTGCGCTACCATGCTGGGCCGGACGCGGCAGCCTGCTGCGCGCAGGAGTCAGCATGGCCCACCCGTTTGAAACCCTTACCCCCGACCTTGTACTCGATGCCGTCGAAAGCATCGGGTTTCTCAGTGATGCGCGCATTCTCGCGCTCAACAGCTATGAGAACCGCGTCTACCAGGTCGGTATCGAAGACTCCGAACCGCTGATCGCCAAGTTCTATCGCCCGCAGCGCTGGACCAACGAAGCCATCCTCGAAGAACACCAGTTCACCTTCGAACTGGCCGACGTCGAAATCCCGGTGGTGGCGCCGCTGATCCACAACGGCCAGACCCTGCACGAACACGCGGGTTTCCGCTTCACCCTGTTCCCCCGTCGGGGGGGGCGCGCGCCGGAGCCAGGCAACCTTGATCAGCTGTACCGCCTCGGCCAGTTGCTCGGGCGCATTCATGCGGTCGGTGCGACCAAGCCGTTCGAACACCGTGAAGCACTCGGCGTGCAGAACTTCGGCCATGCCTCGCTGGCAACATTGCTTGAAGGCAACTTCATCCCCAAGAGCTTGCTGCCAGCCTACGAGTCCGTGGCCCGCGACTTGCTCAAGCGTGTCGAAGACGTCTACGCCGCCACGCCGCACCAGAACATTCGCATGCACGGCGACTGCCACCCCGGCAACATGATGTGCCGCGATGAAATGTTCCACATCGTCGACCTCGACGACTGCCGCATGGGTCCGGCCGTGCAGGACATCTGGATGATGCTCGCCGGCGACCGTCAGGAATGCCTGGGGCAACTGTCGGAACTGATGGACGGCTACAACGAATTCCACGACTTCGATCCCCGTGAACTGGCGCTGATCGAACCGCTGCGCGCCCTGCGCCTGATGCACTACAGCGCCTGGCTGGCGCGGCGCTGGGACGACCCGGCGTTCCCGCACAGCTTTCCGTGGTTCGGCACCGAGCGTTATTGGGGCGATCAGGTGTTGGCGTTGCGCGAACAGCTTTCGGCGCTCAATGAAGAACCCCTGAAACTGTTCTGATTCACCACAAACCATGTTGGAGGGGGCTTGCTCCCGAAGGCGGTGTGTCAGGCAATTATTCTGCTGCTGATACACCGCATTCGCGAGCAAGCCCGCTCCCACATTTGGCCAGTGTTCACAAATTCAAAACTCATTCGCCACCAAATCTCCTTACAATCCCTGCTTTGTCAGCTGCCTAAGCAAGGATTCTGCATGCAAGCCGCCAACCCGCGTCGCGGGTACATTCTGGGCCTGAGTGCCTACATCATCTGGGGCCTGTTCCCGATCTACTTCAAAGCCATCGCCGAAGTTCCCGCTGTCGAGATCATCATTCACCGCGTGCTGTGGTCGGCGCTGTTCGGCGCCTTGCTGCTGATGGTGTGGAAGCATCCCGGTTGGTTGCGTGAGTTGCTCGACAACCCGAAACGTCTGGCGATTCTGGCCTTGAGTGGCACCTTGATTGCGGCCAACTGGCTGACATACGTGTGGTCGGTGAACAACGGGCGCATGCTCGAAGCGAGCCTTGGTTACTACATCAACCCGCTGGTCAACGTGCTGCTGGGGATGCTGATTCTCGGCGAACGTCTGCGGCGCATGCAGTGGGTCGCGGTGGGCCTGGCGGCCATCGGCGTGGCGCAGCAGGTGTGGCAGGTCGGCAGTCTGCCGTGGGTGTCGCTGGTGCTGGCGCTGACCTTCGGTTTTTACGGCTTGATCCGCAAACAGGCGCCGGTCAAGGCCTTGCCGGGGCTGGTGGTGGAAACGTGGATGCTGGTGCCGATCGCCTTCGCCTGGTTGCTGTTCAACCAGACCGCAACCAGCGCACAACCGGCGTTCTGGACCACCTCCCAAGCCTGGTGGCTGGTGGCTGCCGGCCCGGTCACGCTGGTGCCGCTGGTGTGCTTCAACGCCGCTACCCGGCACTTGCCCTACACCACCATCGGCTTCCTGCAATACCTGGCGCCAACGCTGGTACTGCTGCAGGCGGTGCTGCTGTTTGGTGAGCATTTGTCGTCGAGCACGCTGATCGCGTTCATCTTCATCTGGGCCGGTCTGGCCGTTTACAGCGTCGATGCGGTGATCAGTTTACGTCGGCGCAGCTGATCAAAAAACGTACAAAGCTTCGCAGGCCACGGTTCTCGTGGCCTGCAACGTTCCTTCCCAAGGTTATCCACAGCGTGATCCCCGCCGTTTGTGCGCAAGTCACTGAATGCTGACGGTTTTTTGATCAGTACGCTGCAAGCCACGGCTGGCGTGGCGTTGCGCCCGGTCTCTACAGGTTATCCACAGGCAGGTGCACGTTAAAACTGGATAACCCGGCGGCGCTTAAAGGTCTGTGCGTAACACCAGTTCGACCATCAGATCATCGGCCAGGGTTTCCAGCCGCGATTGCAGCACGTCCAGCGACAGGGTCAGCGGCACCGCCAAAATCGCTTCGGCGTGAAACAACGGCTCGCTGCTCATCGGTGCCGGGCGCACTTCGGTCACCAGCCGTTCGAGGTTCACCCCCTGCTCGCTGAGCAACCGGGTGATGTCGCGCACGATGCCCGGGCGGTCATTGCCCACCAGCTCCATGGCGATTGGTTTCCAGGTGCAGGACTGCTCGATGCCACTCTCGGCGATCAGCACGCGAATGCCCTGTGCCGCCAGTGCTTGTAAGGCATCGACTAATTCGTCGTAAGCCTCCGCCGGTACGCCCACCCGCAGAATCCCGGCGAACTGCCCGGCCATCCGTGACATGCGGCTTTCCAGCCAGTTGCCGCCGTGTTCGGCGATGCATTGGGCGATGCGCTCGACCTGCCCGGGCTTGTCCGGGGCAAACACAGTGAGTACGAGATGGTCCATGGCGCCGCCCTCTTGTCATGACTTTTGTTATAGAAAGGCAAGTATAGGCAAGCACCGACATTCAGCCGCCATGCTCAAGTGAACAACACCTGTGGCGAGGGAGCTTGCTCCCGCTGGCGGCCGCAGGACGCCCTCTCCAGTCAGTCATAGCTTTTGCGGGTGCTTCGCCCCCGAGCGGGAGCAAGCTCCCTCGCCACAAATGCAGGCTCAGCGATGCTGAATGGAAGCCGCACAGGATTTATGTGTACAACTTTTTATATTTAGCTGGAACAATCCGATGGTTTTTTGAGAACATCCCGTTCCGCGACGTGACCGCAATGCGTCATGAGGTCGCAGAACGACGTAATTAGTCTGATTTTCACAAGCGCAACGCATCATGTAGTATGCCTCGGCGCGCACTACATAACGCTGGATCGATGTCTGCCCAAGGCACGTTCGCAACCTTGAAAGCCCCGTCAGCAAGGCCCCCAAGCCGTTGATTGGTCCCAGCCCAGCCGCCAGCAATGGCATGTACTGGTCGGAAGGTTTGTGGTTTAAATGGCCAGAGGCTTCATTGTCAAATTGAAGAGCTGAAAAGCGAAATAGCTGAGCAGAGTGAGGCAAGCAATGACTGAACACGTTCAAGTCGGTGGCCTGCAGGTCGCCAAAGTCCTGTTCGACTTCGTGAACAACGAAGCCATTCCCGGTACCGGCCTCACCGCCGAAAAATTCTGGGAAGGTGCCGACAAGGTCATTCATGACCTGGCGCCGAAGAACAAAGCCCTACTCGCCAAACGCGATGACTTCCAGGCTCGCCTTGATGCCTGGCACCAGGAACATGCCGGCCAGGCGCACGACGCCGTGGCTTACAAAGCCTTCCTGCAAGAAATCGGTTATCTGCTGCCAGAAGCGGCTGATTTCCAGGCAACGACGCAAAATGTCGATGATGAAATCGCCCGTACCGCCGGCCCGCAACTCGTGGTGCCGGTGATGAACGCCCGCTTTGCCCTCAACGCCTCGAACGCCCGCTGGGGTTCGCTGTACGACGCCCTCTATGGCACCGACGCGATCAGCGAAGACGGTGGCGCGGAAAAAGGCAAAGGCTACAACAAGGTGCGTGGCGATAAAGTCATCGCCTTCGCCCGTGCGTTCCTCGACGAAGCGGCGCCCCTGGCTGCCGGTTCCCACGTCGATTCGACGGCTTACAAGATCGTTGACGGCAAACTGCTGGTCACCCTCGAGGGCGGCAGCAACACTGGCCTGCGCAACGATGCACAACTGATCGGCTTCCAGGGCGATGCCAATGCCCCGATCGCGATCCTGCTGAAGAACCACGGCCTGCATTTCGAAATCCAGATCGACGCCAGCACCCCGGTCGGCCAGACCGATGCCGCCGGCGTCAAAGACATCCTGATGGAAGCGGCACTGACCACCATCATGGACTGCGAAGACTCCGTGGCCGCCGTCGATGCCGACGACAAAGTGGTGATCTACCGCAACTGGCTCGGCCTGATGAAGGGCGACCTGTCCGAAGAAGTCGCCAAGGGCGGCCAGACCTTCACCCGCACCATGAACCCGGATCGCACCTACACCAAGGTCGATGGCAGTGAACTGACCCTGCACGGTCGCTCGCTGCTGTTCGTGCGTAACGTCGGTCACCTGATGACCATCGACGCGATCCTGGACAAGGACGGCAACGAAGTGCCGGAAGGCATCCTCGACGGTCTGGTGACGTGCCTGGCGGCGATGCACAACCTCAACGGCAACACCTCGCGCAAGAACACCCGCACCGGCTCGGTCTACATCGTCAAACCGAAGATGCACGGCCCCGAAGAAGCGGCGTTCACCAACGAGTTGTTCGGTCGCATCGAAGATGTACTGGGCCTCAAGCGCAACACCCTGAAAGTCGGGATCATGGACGAGGAGCGCCGCACCACGGTCAACCTCAAGGCCTGCATCAAGGCTGCCAGCGAGCGCGTGGTGTTCATCAACACCGGTTTCCTCGACCGTACCGGCGACGAAATCCACACCTCCATGGAAGCCGGCCCGATGGTGCGCAAGGCCGACATGAAGGCCGAGAAGTGGATCGGCGCCTACGAAAACTGGAACGTCGATATCGGTCTGAGCACCGGCCTGCAGGGTCGTGCGCAAATCGGTAAAGGCATGTGGGCGATGCCCGACCTGATGGCGGCGATGCTCGAACAGAAAATCGCTCACCCGCTGGCCGGTGCCAACACCGCCTGGGTGCCATCGCCGACCGCGGCTGCGCTGCACGCGCTGCATTACCACAAGGTCGACGTGTTCGCCCGTCAGGCCGAACTGGCCAAGCGTGCCCGTGCTTCGGTGGACGACATCCTGACCATTCCGCTGGCGGTCAACCCAAGCTGGACGCCTGAGCAGATCAAGAACGAACTGGACAACAACGCCCAGGGCATTCTCGGTTACGTGGTGCGCTGGATCGACCAGGGCGTGGGTTGCTCGAAGGTGCCGGACATCAATGACGTCGGCCTGATGGAAGACCGTGCAACACTGCGGATCTCCAGCCAGCACATTGCCAACTGGCTGCGCCACGGTATCGTCACCGAAGCGCAAGTGATGGAAAGCCTCAAGCGCATGGCGCCGGTGGTCGACCGTCAGAACGCGAACGACCCGCTGTACCGTCCGCTGGCACCGAACTTCGACAGCAACATCGCCTTCCAGGCGGCGGTCGAACTGGTGATCGAAGGCACCAAACAGCCGAACGGCTACACCGAGCCGGTACTGCACCGTCGTCGTCGCGAGTTCAAGAAGGCCAACGGCCTGTAACTAGCGCTGAAAGGCGGACATGAAAAAGCCCTGATCTTGCGATCAGGGCTTTTTTGTTTGGACTGAAATCCCAGGCAGGCAGTAATCCCTGTGGCGAGGGAGCTTGCTCCCGCTCGGCGGCGCAGCCGTCGTAAATTCAGCGAATGCGATGTGTCAGGATTGATGTGGATGCAGGGTTTGGGGCCGCTTCGCAGCCCAGCGGGAGCAAGCTCCCTCGCCACAAGGGTAGCGGCTAAACACGATTACGGATCAATGCCCAATTCGTGTTTGACCAGACCCAGCAACTTCGCCGTATCAATCGGCTTGAGCAGAAAATCCACCACGCTCAGGTGCATCGCGGCAATCGCGTCCTTCACATCGGCATCGCCGGAAACAATGATGATCGGCAATGCCGCCCGCTCCGACTCACGCACCTGCCGAATCAGATCCAGCCCACCGACGTGGCCCATGCGCAGATCAGTGATCACCAATCCAATCGAGGGTTTTTCCGCGAGCATCTTCAGCGCGGTTTCACCGCTGGCGGCGGTCATGCAATGAATGCCATCCAACGCGAGTATCTCCGACAAAAGCTCCCGGGCGTCCTTGTCGTCATCGACGATCAGTACACGCTGCGGCGGCAGATCGGGTTCGAGCATTACAGCACTGAGCGCTTCACGCTCGGCGTCGCTCAAAATATCGTGGTCGGACATGGGATTCTCTACGTTTTCAATTCAGTCACCTGGCACAGTCGTCAGACATCGCTAAGCAGAGCTTCAATGTGCACTTCGTCGGATTTTTTTCCAAGAGGCTGGCGGGAGAATTTCCGACTGTTTTTGTAGGGCACTTCCCAAATGTGCCGAACGGCAGCGCAAACCTAGACTTACGTCCAATGGGCACCCCGCGCGCAGGGGCCGACCATGGCTGCAACGATCCGACAACAACAATTCAAAAAAGACTGCGGTAATGGTTATGAGTAAAGCGGACGCCTTCACCCAGGCAGGGAAAACCGCGGTGTTGCAGAACATTCAGGGCACCCTGCAATTCCTTCAGCGCTTCCCGCCCTTCAATCAGATGGAACACGCGCACCTGGCTTATCTGGTGGAACAATGTCAGCTGCGTTTCTATGGCCAGGGCGAGAGCATCATCAAACCCGCCGACGGGCCGGTCGAATATTTCTACATCGTCAAACAGGGTCGCGTGGTCGGCGAACGCCAGCACATCACCCGGCCCGGCACCGAAACCACCTTCGAGATCACCACCGGGGAATGCTTCCCGCTGGCCGCGCTGATTGGCGAGCGGGCGACCCGCACCGAACATCTGGCCAGCGAAGACACCTTCTGCCTGCAACTGAACAAACCGGCGTTCATCAAACTGTTCGCCCTGTCCAACAGCTTCCGTGATTTCGCTTTGCGCGGGGTCAGCAGCCTGCTCGATCAGGTCAACCAGCAAGTCCAGCAGAAAGCCGTGGAAACCCTCGGCACCCAGTACTCGCTGAACACCCGCCTCGGCGAATTGGCGATGCGCCATCCGGTGACGTGCAGCCTGGACACGCCACTGCGCGAAGCGGTGAAGCTGATGCACGAGCAACAGGTCGGCAGCATCGTCGCGGTGGATGAACACAAGGCGCCGCTGGGGATTTTCACCCTGCGCGATCTGCGCGAAGTGGTCGCCAATGGCAGCGGTGATTTCAGCGAAACCATCGAGCGACACATGACCTGTTCGCCGTTTTTTCTGTCGCCCGATCACAGCGCATTCGACGCGGCGATTGCCATGACCGAACGGCACATCGCCCACGTTTGTCTGGTCAAGGATCAGCGTCTGTGTGGCGTGGTTTCCGAGCGCGACCTGTTCTCGCTGCAACGGGTCGATCTGGTGCACCTGGCCCGGACCATCCGCAGTGCCCAGCGCATCGAGCAACTGGTGAGCCTGCGCGGCGAGATCGGCCAACTGGTCGAACGCATGCTCGCCCACGGTGCGTCTTCGACGCAGATCACCCACATCATCACCCTGCTCAACGACCACACCGTGTGCCGGGTGATCGAACTGACCCTCGCCGAAAAAGGCGACCCCGGCGTGCCGTTCAGTTGGCTGTGCTTCGGCAGCGAAGGCCGGCGCGAACAGACGCTGCACACCGATCAGGACAACGGCATTCTGTTCGAAGCGCGGGACGCGGCGCATGCGGCGGAGATTCGCGGCAAACTGCTGCCAATCGCCCAGCAGATCAACCAGAGCCTGGCGCAGTGCGGCTTCAGTCTGTGCAAGGGCAACATCATGGCCGGCAACCCCGAACTGTGTCTGTCGCGGGCGGAATGGGCGCGGCGCTTTGCGGCGTTCATCCGCGAGGCGACGCCGGAGAACCTGCTCGGTTCGAGCATTTACTTCGACCTGCGAGTGGTCTGGGGTGACGAAAAAGGCTGCGCGCAACTGCGCCGGGGGATTCTCGATCAGGTCGGCGACAACCGTTTGTTCCAGCGCATGCTGGCCGAGAACGCCCTGCGCAATCGTCCGCCGGTGGGGCGTTTCCGCGAGTTTGTGCTGGCGCGCAAAAACGGCGAGAAAGCCACCCTTGATCTCAAGGTTCAGGGCCTGACGCCCTTCGTCGACGGCGCACGCCTGTTGGCACTGGCCAATGGCATCGAAACCAACAACACCCTCGAACGCTTGCGCCAACTGGTTGAAAAAGAGGTGATCGAACGTCTCGACGGCGCTGCGTATGAAGAGGCCTACCATTTCATCCAGCAGACACGCATGCAGCAGCATCAGATCCAGACGCGTGAGAATCTGCCATGGTCGAACCGGGTCGATCCCGACAGCCTCAATCATCTGGACCGACGCATCCTGCGTGAATCCCTGCGCCAGGCGCAGCGCCTGCAAAGCAGCCTGGCCCTGCGGTATCAGCTATGAGCCTGTTCTCGTGGCTGCGGCCGGCCAGCCCCCCGCTGTCGGCAGACCTGCAACAACGTCTGGCAAAACTGCCGGCGATCAGCGAACTGAAAGAATGCAGCCTGCGTGAACAGCGCTGGGTGGTGCTCGATCTGGAAACCACCGGGCTGAACCTGAACAAGGATCGCGTGCTGTCGATCGGTGCTGTGGTCATCGAAGACGGCGCGATCGACTTCAGTCAGCAGTTCGAGCGCACTCTGCAATGTCGGGAGCTGAAGCTCAGCCCGAGCGTGTTGATCCATGGCTTGGGGCCGAACGCGATTGCCGCCGGCAGCGACCCGGCCGAGGCGTTGCTGGAGCTTATGGAATTTATCGATGACAGCCCGGTGCTGGCGTTTCATGCGCCCTTCGATCAGCACATGCTTGGGCGCGCGCTGCGGGAACACCTGGGTTACAAGCTGCAGAACGTGTTTTTGGATGTCGCGGACATGGCGCCGCTGCTGTATCCGCAGGCGAATATCCGCGAGGCCGGGCTGGACGAATGGATCGACTGGTTCAGGCTGGAGGTGTTCGAGCGGCACAACGCGAGTGCCGATGCGCTGGCCACGGCAGAGCTGGCGTTGATTCTGTTCAGCCGCGCGCGACAGCAGCAGATTCATAGTCCGCTGAATCTGCAGCAACGCTTGAGTCAGTGGAAGCGCCGACAGCAGGCGCCTTCCTTGTAGATTTTCGGCGCCTGCTCCGGCCCCTTCGCGAGCAAGCCCGCTCCCACCCTGGAATGCATTCCCCCTGTGGGAGCGGGCTTGCTCGCGAAGAACGATGACGCGGTCCTGCTGATACCACCCGACCAGTGGCCAATTGCTAACCATTCCCACCTCTGCGAGAATCGCGAACAATTCTCGTTGGTTAACATTTCCCAATCGGTGCGTCTGGTGTCGTCAGTCCCAAGCCCTCACAGTGAACTCGTCGGTGCGTTGTATCGTGACCATCGCGGTTGGCTGCTGAGTTGGTTGCGGCGCAATGTGGCTTGCCCGCAACGGGCCGAAGACCTGAGCCAGGACACCTTCGTCCGTCTGCTCAGTCGCGATGAGTTGCTGACGCCGCGCGAACCCCGGGCGTTTCTGGTGGCGATTGCCAAGGGCCTGCTGTTCGACTACTTCCGCCGCGCCGCACTGGAGCAGGCCTACCTCGCCGAGCTGATGCTGATCCCCGAAGGCGAACAACCGTCGGTCGAAGAGCAGCAACTGATCCTCGAAGACCTCAAGGCTATCGACCGCCTGCTCGGCAAGCTGTCGACCAAGGCCCGCGCCGCCTTCCTTTATAATCGCCTCGACGGCCTCGGCCATGCTGAAATCGCCGAGAAGCTTGGCGTCTCCGTGCCCCGTGTGCGGCAGTACCTCGCGCAGGGCATCCGCCAGTGCTACATCGCCCTGTACGGTGAGCCGACATGAGTCCGGCCAGCTCCAAACCGGTCTCCGCGCAGGTGCTGGATGCGGCGATTGCCTGGCAGTTGTCGCTGGATTCCGGCAGTCCGCTGGAGCGCGAGGAGTTCGCCAAATGGCATGCAGCGAATGAAGAACACGCCCGCGCCTGGCGGCAGTTGGGCATGCTCGATCAGCGCTTCAGCGTCGCCAATGGCCCGGCCCGCGCGGCCCTGCTGCAATCGCGCGAAGGCATTCGGCGGCGCGTGCGCAAGCTCGGCAGCGGATTGGCCAGCGTGGTGGCGCTCGTCGGTCTGGCGTTGTTTGCCGGTGATCGCTACTTGCCGCTGGATTACTGGCTCGCCGATCAACGCACCGCCACCGGCGAGCAGCGTACGGTGCGCCTGGCCGATGGCACCGTGCTCAACCTCAACACCCACAGCGCGGTGGATGTGCGTTTCGATGCCAGGCAGCGGCTGATCGTGTTGCAGGCAGGCGAGATCATGGTCGAGACCGGTCACGGCGATGCGCGGCCGTTCATCGTCGAAACCCGCGAAGGCAGCATGCGCGCATTGGGCACACGGTTTCTGGTCAAGCGCGAGGAACAAGGCACGCGCCTGAGCGTGTTGCAATCGGCGGTGGCGGCGCATCCACAAAGTCACCCCGAAGAGCAGATCCTGCGCGAAGGCCAGCAAGTGCTGATTCGCAACGACGGCCTCGACACAGTCGCTGCGCTCACGCCCGGCGCCGATGCCTGGACCCGCGGCATGCTGGTGGTGGACAACGCGCGGCTCGCAGACCTCGTGCATGAACTGGCTCGTTATCGCCGCGGATATCTGGGCGTGGCGCCGGAAGTCGCTGACCTGCGCATCACCGGCAGCTTCCCGCTGCACGACACCGACAAGGCCCTGAGCGCCCTGCTGCCGACCCTGCCGGTGCAGATCGAGCAGCACACGCCGTATTGGGTCACGGTGGCGAAGGCTGATACCAAGCCTTAAAAAATTCGTTGTCAGGAAAATAGCTATCGCGAGCAGGCTCACTCCTACAGTAGGAATGCGTTCCCCCTGTAGGAGTGAGCCTGCTCGCGATAGGGCCACCCGCAGCACTCGAAAATTCCGAATCAGCAGCCCCACTCCCAGTTAATCGAAATTATTTTCATCCAGCCCTATCACTTTTCAATTCTCGTCCGGCACACAGGCAATTGAGAAATATTTCCATTCAGGAGCCTTCGCATGTCCCGTTCGCTAGACACCTTGCTGCGCCCCAGTCTGCTGGCCGTCGCCATCGCCCTCAGCGCGCCGCTGATCGGCAGCCCGTTGCTCGCCGCCGAACAGGCCTCCAGCGTCCGCGCCTACAACCTGCCGGCGGCGCCGCTGTCGACCACCCTGAACCAGATCGCCAGCCAGGGCGGCCTCGCGCTGTCACTGAATCCGTCGCTGGCGGCGGGCAAGACCTCCGCGCCGGTCAGCGGCCAATATGATGCCGCCGGTGCGCTGCGTGCTGCCCTGCGTGGCACCGGTCTGCAACTGGAACAAAGCAGCACCGGCACTTACACCCTGGTGGCGGTGCCGGAAGGGACACTGGCGCTGCCGGAAACCGCAGTCATCGGCGTGGAAAACCTGGAAACCGCCTGGGGCCCGGTCGAAGGCTACACCGCCACCCGCACCGCCGCCGGCACCAAGACCGACACTGCGCTGGTCGAAGCACCGCGCTCGATCTCGGTCGCCACCCGCCAGCAGATGGACGATCGCAGCGTGCACAGCCTCGATGACGCCGTGCGCTACATGCCAGGCATCACCGCCAGCAGCTACGGCAGCGACACCCGCGCCGACTGGCTGCGCGTGCGCGGTTTCGAGCCGACCCAGTTCCTCGACGGCCTGCCCCTGCCAAAAGGCGTGTACGCCAACCCGAAACAGGAAACCTGGAACCTCGACCGTCTCGCCCTGCTGCGTGGCCCGGCCTCTTCCGTTTACGGCCAGACCCCGCCGGGCGGCCTGCTGGACATGGTCAGCCGACGCCCGAGCAGCGACGCCAGCAGCGAAATCCAGTTGCAGTACGGCAGCGACAACCACCGTCAGATCAACTTCGCCAGCACCGGCAAGATCGACGACGCCGGCCAGTTCCTCTACGGCATCAGCGGCGTGGTGCGTGACAGCGGCACCCAGATCGACCACATCGACAACAAGCGCTACAACATCGCGCCGAGCCTGACCTGGAACATCGACGACGACACCAAATTCACCCTGCTGAGCCAGTTCACTCGCGACGATACCGGCATTACCAGCCAGTTCCTGCCGGTGCAGGGCACCAAGATCGACATGCCGTTCGGTAGTGTCTCGCACCACAAAAATCTCGGCGATCCGGATTGGGAATACTACGACCGCACTTACTACGCGCTCGGTTATGCCTTCGAACACCGGCTGAACGATGTCTGGCAGTTCAAGCAGAACCTGCGTTACACCAAGTCGGACCTGTCGTTCCAGGCCCTGACCGTCGGTTCTTACCCGTACACCATGGTGGACGATCAAGGTAACGTCGGGCGCACCAGCACCAGCGTTGACGAAGACATCAGCCAGTTCGCGGTAGACAACAACTTCCAGGCCGACTTCGCCACCGGTGACATTCGCCACACCGTGCTGTTGGGGCTGGATCACCAGCGCAGCAACACCAACTACCTGTCGATCTACGGTGACGGCCTGAAAACCAACGTGCTGAACCCGATCTACGGCCAGCCGATCGTTCGTCCGGATCGCTCGACGGCGTATTACGACTACGACCAGAAGACCTACCAGACCGGCCTTTACGTGCAGGACCAGATGGCCCTCGACCAATGGCGCCTGACGCTGGGCGGTCGTGAAGACTGGGTCCACACCGGCACCACGTTCTTCAACAAGGCCGACGCGACCAACACCCAGCGCGACAAGAACTTCAGCGGTAACGCAGCGCTCAGCTACGTGTTCGACTCGGGCTTCGTCCCGTACATTTCCTACGCCGAATCCTTCCAGCCAACCACCGGCGCCGACGCCTCCTCCAGCGGTTCGCTGAAACCGACCGAAGGCAAGCAATGGGAAATGGGCGTCAAGTACCAGCCACCGGGCAGCAAAACCTTGCTGACCGCCGCCGTGTATGACCTGACGCAGAAAAACGTCGCGGTCACCACCACCGTCGGCAACACCCCGATCACCAGCCAGACCGGCGAAGTGAAAGTCAAAGGCCTGGAACTGGAGGCGACCTCGGACGTCACCGATAACCTCAAAGTGATTGCCGCCTACACCCTGGCCAAGTCCGAAGTGCAGAAAGGCGACTACAAAGGCAACCGCCTGCAACTGATGCCGAACCAGCAAGCCTCGCTGTGGACTGATTACACCTGGCACAGCGGTGTGCTTGACGGCTTCGGTATCGGCGGTGGCGTGCGTTACACCGGCAACACCTATGGCGATCAGGGCAACACCTGGCTGGGCAAGGCCAATGCCTACACCGTGTTCGATGCCTCCGTGCATTACGACCTCGGGCGTCTGGACAACAGCCTCAAAGGTGCGTCGCTGGCCGTCAACGCTACCAACCTGTTCGACAAGGACTACATCTCCACCTGCGACGGCTTCTACTGCTACTACGGCGACCAGCGTAGCGTCGTCGCCAGCGCCACCTACAAGTGGTAAGCGACTGAGTGCCAACCGGTCCTGTCATCAGGCCGTCCCTGCGGGGACGGCTTTGGTGTTTTTGAAGGTCACGAAATGAAAAGTAAAACCATCCGCCGCTGGTCGTTCATCCACACCTGGACCAGCCTGATCTGCACCGTGTTTCTGCTGCTGTTGGCAATGACCGGCCTGCCGCTGATATTCCATCACGAGATCGAGCACCTGCTCGGCGATGCGCCGCAAGTGCGCGAAATGCCCGCCGACACGCCGCGCCTGAATCTGGCGCAACTGGTCGACGCCGCAGAAAAACATCGCCCCGGTGAAGTGGTGCAGTACTTCGGTTTCGAAGACGACGAGCCCAACGCCGTGCTGACGATCATGGCGAAAACCGCCGGCACCGAACCGAACTCTTCGCACACCTTCATGCTCGATGCGCGTACCGGTGAAGCGCTGGAAACCCCGTCGGCCAATGGCGGCCTGATGCTGTTCATCCTGCGCCTGCACGTCGACATGTTCGCCGGGTTGCCGGGCAAGTTGCTGCTGGCATTCATGGGCGTGCTGTTTGTGGTCGCGATCATTTCCGGCACGGTGCTGTATCTGCCATTCATGCGCCGCTTGCCGTTCGGCACCGTGCGTCAGGACAAGTCCACCCGCCTGCGCTGGCTCGATCTGCACAACCTGATCGGCGTCGTCACCCTGACCTGGGCCTTGGTGGTCGGCGTCACCGGAGTAATCAGCGCCTGCGCCGATCTGATCATCGCCGCGTGGCGCAATGACACGCTGACCGCCATGGTCGCGCCCTACCGCGATGCCCCGCCGCTGACCCGACTGGCCCCGGCCACCCGCCTGCTGGACATCGCCCGCGACGTGGCGCCGGGCATGAACCCGGATTTCATCGCTTTCCCCGGCACGCGGTTTTCCAGCGAGCATCATTATTCAGTCTTCATGAAGGGCGGCACGCACCTGACCTCGCACCTGCTGACGCCGGTACTGATCGACGCCAGCACCCTGCAAGTCACCGCCGTCGGTGAACGCCCGTGGTACATGGACGCCATGGGCATGTCACAGCCGCTGCACTTCGGCGACTACGGCGGCATGCCGATGAAAATCCTCTGGGCGACCCTCGACGTGCTGACCATCATCGTGCTCGGCAGCGGCGTGTACCTCTGGGTGGTGCGGCGTAAAGCGGCGAAACCGGTGACGGCGGAGGCTGCTGCATGAAGCCGCGTCAGTCGAGTTTCTGGAAAGTGTTCAGCACCCCGCTGGTGATTGCGCTGCTGAGTGCGGCGGGGCTGTTCGCGGCGTTGTTGGGGGATGGAATCTGGGATGCGTTGAGCTGGGTCGGGCTGGGTGTCCCGGCGTTTCTGGCCGTAAGAGGCTTGCTGCCGCGTGGGTGATTTTTGTGCTGCCTGACAGGGCCTCTTCGCGAGCAAGCCCGCTCCCACAGGGGATTTGTGAACGAAACAGATCCAGTGTGGGAGCGGGCTTGCTCGCGAAGGCGGCCTGATGAACACCAGCAAATCCCTCGCCAGCCGCTCTGTATCTGACTAGGCTAACCTCCTGCTCTTCGATGACCACCGAGGTTTGCCAATGTCCGCCCCCAGCATGACCCTGTACCACAACACGCTTTCCCCGTTCGTGCGCAAAGTGATGGTGCTGCTGCACGAGACCGGCCAGCAGGATCGCGTCGCTCTGCAAGACTGCGTCCTCAGCCCGGTCAGCCCGGATCCGGCGCTCAACGCCGACAACCCGCTGGGCAAGATTCCGGCTCTGCGTCTGGCCGACGGCAGCGTGATTCATGACAGTCGCGTGATTCTCGAATACCTCGACCAGCAGCACGTCGGCAATCCGCTGATCCCCCGCGAAGGTGCGGCCCGCTGGCGGCGTCTGACCCTGGCGTCGATGGCCGACGGGATCATGGACGCCTCGGTGATGGTGCGTTACGAACTGGTGCTGCGCGCCCCGGAAAAGCACTGGGATGAATGGCTCGACGCCCAGCGCGACAAGATTCGTCGCGCCCTGGCCTATCTGGAAAGTGACGCCATTGCCGAGCTGACCAGCCACTTCGACGTGGCGGCGATCAGCGTCGCTTGTGCACTGGGTTACATCGATCTGCGTCATCCGGATCTGGACTGGCGCAGCGCCAATCCGCAACTGGCCAACTGGTATTTCGACGTGAGCCAGCGACCGTCCATGGTCGCCACCATGCCCAAGCCTTAAGTCGGCGGAGTCTGATCCGGCCCCTTGGGGGGGCCGCCCCCCCCCCCCCCCCCCCCCCCCCCCCCCCCCGGGGGGGGGGGGGG
>NZ_JANLOG010000045.1:0-5864 GCF_025466205.1 Pseudomonas sp. 13B_3.2_Bac1 | reverse complement strand
TTGTTTTGTGGTGCTCTCCAGATCAATCCTCCGACACTTCTGGCATAACACTTGCTCTTGCCTTGCCGTGCGACTGTGAAAACCCGAATAGTGACGGATTATTGGCATGGCGAAGAGCGAAGCAGCAGCTGTAAAAGACCCCGCGACCAAAGGCAAACTCAAGATGATCATCCTGATCGTGGTGGCTCTGCTGCTGGCGATCGGTGTGTCCGTGGGCGCGACCTGGTACTTCATGCACAGTGCTCAGAGCAAGCCTGCCGCAGCGGCCGAAGCCGCGCCGACCGGCAAGCAACCAGCGATTTTCGAGCCGATGGCGCCGGCGTTTGTCGCCAACTACAACCAGAACGGCCGTCAGCGCTACATGCAGGTGAGCATCACCATGCTGGCGCGTAATCAGGCCGATCTGGACGCGCTCAAAGTGCACATGCCGGTGATCCGCAACAACCTGGTGATGCTCTTCTCCGGTCAGGATTTCGCCACGCTGGCGACCCCGGTCGGGCAGGAGATGTTGCGCCAGAAGGCCACAGCCAGCGTTCAGGAAGTGGCGCAGAAAGAGCTGGGCAAAGTGGTGATCGAACAGTTGCTTTTCACTAATTTCGTACTGCAGTAGGAACACGACATGGCCGTGCAGGATCTGCTGTCCCAGGATGAAATCGACGCGCTGTTGCATGGCGTCGACGATGGTCTGGTACAGACCGATAACGCTGCCGAACCCGGCAGTGTCAAAAGCTACGACCTGACCAGCCAGGATCGCATCGTCCGTGGACGCATGCCGACTCTGGAAATGATCAACGAGCGTTTTGCCCGTTACACCCGCATCAGCATGTTCAACATGCTGCGCCGATCGGCGGACGTTGCCGTCGGTGGCGTCCAGGTGATGAAGTTCGGCGAATACGTGCACTCGCTGTACGTGCCGACCAGCCTCAACCTGGTCAAGATCAAACCGTTGCGCGGCACCGCGCTGTTCATCCTCGACGCCAAACTGGTGTTCAAGCTGGTGGACAACTTCTTCGGCGGCGACGGCCGTCACGCGAAGATCGAGGGGCGTGAATTCACCCCGACCGAACTGCGTGTAGTGCGCATGGTGCTGGAGCAGGCCTTCGTCGATCTGAAGGAAGCCTGGCAGGCGATCATGGAAGTCAATTTCGAGTACATCAACTCGGAAGTGAACCCGGCCATGGCCAACATCGTCGGCCCGAGCGAAGCGATCGTGGTCTCCACCTTCCACATCGAACTCGATGGCGGTGGCGGTGACCTGCACGTGACCATGCCGTACTCGATGATCGAGCCGGTGCGCGAAATGCTCGACGCCGGTTTCCAGTCGGACCTCGACGATCAGGACGAGCGCTGGGTCAATGCCCTGCGTCAGGACGTGCTCGATGTCGATGTACCGATCGGCGCCACTGTGGCCCGCCGCCAGTTGAAGCTGCGCGACATCCTGCACATGCAGCCGGGGGACGTGATCCCGGTCGAGATGCCGGAAGACATGATCATGCGCGCCAACGGCGTACCGGCCTTCAAGGTCAAGATGGGCTCGCACAAAGGCAACCTCGCGTTGCAAGTGATCGAGCCGATCGAGCGTCGCTGAAGCGCCGCTCTCACCCCCCCACGCATTTAACTGAATTGTTGCCCGCCGAGGACAAATGATGAACGACGAAATGAACGCCCAGGACGATCAGGCACTGGCCGACGAATGGGCTGCGGCCCTGGAAGAGACCGGTGATGGCAGCCAGGCTGACATCGACGCGCTGCTCGCGGCCGACGCTGGCGCTGCAAGCTCCAACCGTCTGCCGATGGAAGAGTTCGGCAGCGTGCCGAAAAACAATGATCCGGTGACGCTGGACGGTCCGAACCTGGACGTGATCCTCGACATCCCGGTGTCGATCTCGATGGAAGTCGGCAGCACCGACATCAACATCCGCAACCTGCTGCAACTGAACCAGGGTTCGGTGATCGAGCTTGATCGTCTGGCCGGCGAGCCGCTGGACGTGCTGGTCAACGGCACCCTGATCGCACACGGCGAAGTGGTGGTGGTCAACGAGAAGTTCGGCATCCGCCTGACCGACGTGATCAGCCCAAGCGAACGCATCAAGAAGCTGCGCTGAGTGAAACGGTTCCTGTGGGCGCTGCTGGCGCTGCCGTTGAGTGTGCTGGCCGCTGAACCGGCCGCCACGTCCGCCGCTGCGGTTGCCGCGCCGGCGATCGGCAGCGGTGTGGCCGGACAATTGACGCAACTGGTCTTCGGCTTGTTGCTGGTGCTGGGCTTGATCTTCTTCCTCGCCTGGCTGCTGCGCCGGGTGCAGCAGTCCGGGCCTGCAGGCAAGGGCCAGGTGATCGAGCTGATCGGCTCCCGCGCACTCGGTCCGCGCGACCGGTTGATGCTGGTGCAGGTCGGCAACGAACAGATTCTGTTGGGCCTCAGCCCTGGCACCATCACGGCGCTGCATGTGCTGAAGGAACCGGTGCCAGTGCCGAGCAGCAGCGAAAAAGCGACCCCGGAATTCGCCCAGCATCTGCTGAAGATTCTCGGCAAGGATCAGAAGGATAAGAAGTAATGGGTGCGCTACGCATCGTCTTGACGCTGGCCTTGATGCTGGCCGCGCCGCTGGCGTTCGCCGCCGATCCGTTGTCGATCCCGGCGATCACGCTGGGCACCAACGCCGACGGCGCGCAGGAGTATTCGGTCAGCCTGCAGATCCTGCTGATCATGACGGCGCTGAGCTTCATTCCGGCGGCCGTGATTCTGATGACCAGTTTCACCCGGATCATCATCGTCTTCTCGATCCTGCGTCAGGCCCTTGGCCTGCAACAGACGCCGTCGAACCAGATCCTTACCGGCATGGCGTTGTTCCTGACCATGTTCATCATGGCCCCGGTGTTTGATCGGGTGAACAACGATGCGCTGCAGCCCTACCTGGCGGAAAAACTCACCGCGCAGCAAGCGGTGGAAAAGGCCCAGGTACCGATCAAGGACTTCATGCTCGCCCAGACCCGCACCAGTGATCTGGAGCTGTTCATGCGCTTGTCCAAGCGTACCGACATCGCCACCCCGGATCAGGCGCCGCTGACCATTCTGGTGCCGGCGTTCGTCACCTCCGAACTGAAAACCGCGTTCCAGATCGGTTTCATGATCTTCATTCCGTTCCTGATCATCGACCTGGTCGTGGCCAGTGTGCTGATGGCGATGGGGATGATGATGCTCTCGCCGCTGATCATTTCGCTGCCGTTCAAGATCATGCTGTTCGTACTGGTGGATGGCTGGGCGCTGATCATCGGCACCCTGGCCAGTAGCTTTGGAGGTGTTTCGCCATGACGCCGGAAGTGGCGGTCGATATCTTTCGTGAAGCACTGTGGCTGACCACGATGATGGTCGCAATTCTCGTGGTGCCGAGCCTGCTGGTCGGCCTGCTGGTGGCGATGTTTCAGGCCGCTACCCAGATCAACGAACAGACCCTGAGCTTCCTGCCGCGTCTGCTGGTCATGCTGGTCACCCTGATCGTCGCCGGCCCGTGGCTGGTGCAGACGTTCATGGAGTACATCATCCAGCTCTACAAGAACATTCCGATGGTCATCGGCTGAGCCATGCAATCGCTGCTTCAGCTGACCGACACCCAGATCAGTACCTGGGTGGCGTCGTTCATGTTGCCACTGTTTCGCGTCGCCTCGATGCTGATGGTCATGCCGGTGTTCGGCACCACCCTGGTGTCGCGCCGCGTGCGCCTGTATTTTGCCGTGGCCATCACCGTGTGCATTGCCCCGGGGCTGCCGCCGATGCCGGAGGTCAGTCCGCTTGCGCTCAGCGGCTGGTTGCTGATCGCCGAGCAGATTCTGGTCGGTGCGGTGCTCGGGTTTTCCCTGCAACTGTTTTTCCAGGCCTTTGCCGTGGCCGGGCAGATTGTCGCGATCCAGATGGGCATGGGCTTCGCCTCGATGGTCGACCCGGCCAACGGCGTCTCGGTGGCGGTGATCGGGCAGTTCTTCACCATGCTGGTGACCCTGCTGTTCCTGTCGATGAACGGCCATCTGGTGGTCTTCGAAGTGCTCACCGAAAGCTTCACCACGCTGCCGGTGGGCGGCGGGTTGATGACCGCGCAATACTGGGAGCTGGCCGGCAAACTCGGTTGGGTGCTGGGGGCGGCGTTGTTGCTGGTGCTGCCGGCGGTCACTGCGCTGCTGGTGGTCAACATCGCGTTCGGCGTGATGACCCGCGCCGCGCCGCAACTGAACATCTTCTCCATCGGTTTTCCGCTGACCCTGGTGCTGGGTCTGTTCATCGTCTGGGTCGGTCTGGCGGACATTCTCAATCAGTATCAACCGCTGGCCACCGAGGCCTTGCAGTTGCTACGCGAACTGGCACGGGCGCGCTGAGGCATGGCTGAGAGCGAAAGCGGTCAGGACAAAACAGAAGACCCCACGGAGAAACGTAAAAAGGACTCCCGTGAGAAGGGTGAGATTGCCCGTTCCAAAGAGCTCAACACCCTCGCGGTAATGCTCGCCGGTGCCGGTGGTCTGCTGGTGTTCGGCGGCATGCTGGCGCAGGAATTGATGGATCTGATGCGCCTGAATTTCTCGCTGTCGCGGGAAGTGATCATGGATCAGAAGTCCATGGGCACGTTCCTGCTGATCTCGGGCAAGATCGCGCTGGTGGCGATTCAGCCGATCATGATCACCCTGCTGCTGGCCGCACTGATCGGGCCGATTTCCCTTGGCGGCTGGCTGTTCGCCGCCGGCTCCATGGCGCCGAAATTCAGCCGGATGAACCCCGGTGCGGGCCTCAAGCGCATGTTCTCGATGAAGGCCGTGATCGAGTTGGTCAAGGCGCTGGCCAAGTTCCTGATCACCCTGTTCGTGGCGCTGATGGTGTTGTCGTCCGACATCGATGACTTCCTGCGCATCGCCCATGAACCGCTGGAGCAGGCGATCATTCACAGCGTGACGCTGGTGGGCTGGAGCTCGCTGTGGCTGGCCTGCGGTTTGATCATCATCGCTGCGGTCGACGTGCCGGTGCAGTTGTGGGAAAGCCACAAGAAACTGCTGATGACCAAACAGGAAGTGCGCGACGAGCACAAGGATCAGGAAGGCCGGCCAGAGGTCAAACAGCGTATCCGTCAGACCCAGCGCGAGATGTCGCAGCGGCGGATGATGGCGGCGATTCCCGACGCCGACGTGGTTATCACCAACCCGACCCACTACGCCGTCGCGCTCAAGTACGACTCGGAGAAGGGCGGGGCGCCAGTATTGCTGGCCAAGGGCAGCGACTTCCTGGCGCTGAAGATCCGCGAAATCGCCGTCGCCAACAACGTCATGCTCCTCGAGTCGCCGGGGCTGGCGCGCTCGATCTACTACTCCACCGAACTCGACCAGGAAATCCCCGGCGGCCTCTATCTGGCGGTCGCCCAAGTGCTGGCCTACGTCTACCAGATCCGCCAGTACCGCGCCGGCAAGGGCAAACGCCCGGATCCACTCAAGGACGATTTGCCGATTCCGCCGGATCTGCGGCGCGATTCCTGACCTGACAGTGACGCAATAAAAAACCGCCATCCTGATTGAACGGGACGGCGGTTTTTTATGCCTGAAGACATCTGTCGGCTGTGAGGCCGCTTTCGCGAGCAAGCCCGCTCCCACAGGTTCGGCGTGTAGGCACAGGTTTGTGATCGACCCCAATCCCTGTGGGAGCGGGCTTGCTCGCGAAGACGTCAGCAGCCGCAACGCCTCATTCAAAGCTTGTCACCGATCCCTGTTACTGCGGCAACTCCAGATTATCCAGCGCCCGATTCACCGCCAACTCCCCGAGCATGATCAGTTGTGCGATGCCCAGTAGCGTCCTGCGCTGCGACGCGGGTATGAGGTGGGCGAAGTCATTA